>JAJQDG010000192.1 GCA_021202305.1 Candidatus Gastranaerophilales bacterium | reverse complement strand
CCAAAGCGAGCGAAACCCGCAATGGAAGTTGACCACCAACAACCATCGGGAAAATAAGTTGAACTTGACCCGCTAACCGTTGTAGGAACAAGCCCCAATCCCGAAACCAGTGTCATTGCACTTATATATCCGCCCGATGTTCCGCTTAAAGTTACACCCGAATCAATGTAACCGTCAACGCTTGTTTGTTGGTAATCATCAACCGTTGAACCGTCTAGTGTTCCCTCACACATTTTATAATACAGTTTTCCGCCTGTTTGTAAAATGCCGTTTGTGATTTTCCAAATATTTCCCCACCAATTTTCTATGTGGAATACTTTAACCGCCCCATTTGAATTATCACCATAGAACATACCTTTTTGATCAAGCGTTCCTGTATTTAATTGGTTGTTGGAACTGGACGACCCGCCCGAATATCTGCCCGTGCCGAAAACTGTTTGCGTATCTAATGATTTACCGATTAAAATTAATAAATAATTTATCATTCGGCGTAAATTATATTCATCAACGCCCCAACCGTCGCCGTTTGCCTGTGCATAGCTTATTTGTGTATCGCCTGCCGTAGTCTTACAGATTGTTTGCCCCGATAATGAACGGATAACGCTATTAATATTGCAACCGTCATATATTGCCCTGTAAATAACATCTCTATATGTGCCGTCGGTATTTATATGGGTGTAGCAATCATAATCATCGCTTATTTTTTCATTAGCAATTTTAACGTGTATTATTCCGTTATCGTCTACATAATCATAAATCCAAACTTGCCCGATTTCTACCATTGCATTAAGGTTTGTAGAGGTATCGGATATATCTGACGGCGTAACGCCGTCTTCTTGAAAATCATAATCATCGGGGTTTAAATAATATTCAACCGTGCCGTCTTGGTTAAGCATACAAGGACGGAACAACCCCATGAAAAATGCCTTTCCCCAATCGCCATAGTTAAATTCGTCATTATCATAATCCATATACGCCGGTTCATAATTTTCGTTTGTGCCTAAATATTTTACGCACGTGGCGGGGTCTGAATCGTTAGGATTTATCATAAATTCATATATCACTTGTCCGAATTTATTTTGCGGGTCTAAGCACACAACACCGTTGACCGATACGGGAAATGCCCTGTAATAATATTCGTTTTCTTCATCGGGCAATGTATCTTCTAAGGCGGTTAAATTGTATTCGTTTCTTGTTGAACTTGTTACAATAACCGTGCCGTCGCTTTCTGAATCGGGATAACTTCCTTTTTTGCGCACAATAATTGTATAAGCCCACGTACAAAGTGTTAATCCGTCAATAATTGTGTCGTTCGGGTCTTTCCAACGCAATGAAATGGTTGTCCCTGATTGTGATTTTCTTAAGTTTGTACAAATTGAAGTCGGTATGCCCTCTGCACCGCTTGATGTCGAAACAGACCCCGACCCGCTAAAATAAACAGTTCCCATATTTATAACCTCTTAATTCTTATGTTTATATCAATTCCCGTTGGTGATGTTGCATAAAATGTAATTATGCCATCCCCGCTTTCACCTCTGTATAATTTTGCAAATTCATTTCTTTCGGTTTGTGCCGTGTCATAATCATCACTTGATATTAAAGACACATGCGGATTTATATCTTCCGTCATTCCCTCAACTTCTACCGTTTGCGTATATGGGGCGCTTTCCCCGTCCCAATCGGTTGAAGTTAAAACTATATCTTGCGGGGTAAACCGTGCGTCGATTTTTTCCCAATTCTCATTCAAATCACGGTCAAAATCAAAATAATCGTTGCCGTCTGTGTCCATGTCGGTCTTGTAAAGATTTAAAGTTGTTGTTTTATCGCTCATTATTCACCTACTCCCACATTGCAATATTGATTTTTTGTATATGTTTGCATTTCACTTTTTGTCATAACATTATGAATTTCTTTTTTAAGCAAATATTTATAAACCCATTCTAAAGGCAAATGCGCGGGTTTTATTTCTTCAATACTTTCTTGTAATGATTCAAAATCGCTTGGTATTCCATAAGAAGCAATAAATTCAATTTGTATTTTGCCGTCTATAAAATCAACATCTGTTTCGCCGTTTTTCCATGAATTGCAAACAGTTTGAATTAATGATACCGTATTATGTTTATTTGATAGCCACTTTGCTTGAATTTTTGCTTGTCGGTCTTCAATATCTGTTGATGTCGGGGTAATTTTTAATGTGGCTTCCCACCATTCCGCCCCGTCATCATTCAACGAATCAAAGAAAAAATTATTTTTTATGATGTCGCAAGCGTCAATTAGATTCTGACACACATTTGACACTGCTTCACTTACGGCATTAATGAAATCGTCTTTTCTATAAACAACATTCATTAAATTAATAATAGTATCTTTAATGCTCATGCCTGTTATTCCTCTGATGATTCGGACACATTAAGATTGTTTAATATTGCAATCTCGACCTTTTCGTCGCTGTCTTCCAGTGCGATGTTATCTTTACCGTCATTTATCTTTAACGTGCTTTCGTCATAATCATAAACCCCGTCGGCTTTTAAAATATATGCGCCGATTTGTGCATAACTTATGTACGAACTTTCAAAAACAGTTGATTTTAAATATGTTTCGATTTGTTCTTTTATATTTTCCGTTGTTTCTTCAAGTGTTGCGCCTGTTTTTAATGTAATTGCAACATCAACATCGATTTCGTTTGCTTGCGCACTTTCAACCGTTACATAAGCCCCGATGTCGGCTTCACCGTTACCATGTCCCCAACCGTATTTTTTTTCTGATACATAAGAATATTCATTTTCTTGCGCTGTCGCCAAAACTTCGGATAAATCATAATCGGTATAAATTGTTTCACCAGTTGCGACATAATCATCCGAATAATTTTGAACATAGCCCGTCAATGTTCCGTTTGTTACTTGATAGCCGTACGGGTCAATATATTTTTGAACAGAATTAACAAGCGTATCATCTGCGACATCATAATCAGAATCAATAATTACAACTTTAACGGTATTGTCGCCGTTCCATAGCGGTTTAATTTTTGCGTCGCCTACTCCCGTTACTTCTTTAGCCCATTTTTTGTAATGATATTTGTTATTTGAAGTAATTGGATTTTGAATATCTTCTAAATACCTTTCAATAATAGAATCCGCTGTTTCTTTATCATATCCGCCAGTTGTCGCGCTTTCGTTTGTAACGCTTGAAATCCCCGCAATTGTAACGGGAATAACGACTATTGTATTTGCGGGGACATTTCCGTCTGCGCCCGCCGTAACACATTGAATCGAAAATGTTCCCGAATCGGTTATTGTCATCGATTCGGTTGCTTCAAACTGTAAGCCCGATTCGGTCTGAAATAAATCACCGACGCTTATTGTTCCGCTTCCTGTTGCTGTTAAACTTCCAGTTGAACATGACGCGGTATTTGCTATTATTCCCCGCCGTTGTTTTACAAATTTGACTAGGTCATCATATTCAAAGTTGTTTATATCACCTAAAGAACAAATATAACTTAATTTTTCATATATTGCACTTATTGCACCGATTGCAATTGCGCGGGCAAAATCCCACAACATAAAACCAACGCTTTTTTGATAGTCTGACGGAACTTCCGTCAAAATTTCCGCCGTGATTTCTTCTTCTGTTTTGTCAACTTCTATAAACATGTAAAAATCCTTTGTCTTACTCTTTCGCTTGCGCTACTTTATTAAATATGAAATGTCGACCGATTCATCAATTAAAGTTCCGTCATACAATTCAACTTGAATTGATATAACAACATTTTTTCCGCTTTTTGTCATATTAAAACTTGTTACCCTGTTAATTGCGGGACATAACGGCAAGCCCTCGCGGATTTCCCGTTCAACTTCGGATTCTTCATACCCGTTATTTAACAACTTGCGCCCGAAAAGTTTGCGGATTGACGTTCCGAAATCCGTACCGCTGTAAATATCATAAGTATTTTTAGGTGTCGTTATAAACAAAATAATCCATTGTCGGATTGCGTCAACGTCTGAAATCATTTTCGGACTGCCATTCACCAAAACAACTTTTTTATTCTCGAAATCAAAAGACGGAGTTACGCCCAATGTTGTACTTGTTGATATTACCTTTTCGCGCGTTGATTGTGTTTCGTCTTCCGTTTCTTCAATAACACTCGGAAACATTTTTATTATTCCTCATTTTTCCGCCTGTGGGTATCTCGCGCCGTTGCGCTCGATTATCCTACGGCGGCTATCAACTGCTACATAATTGGCAAATTCAACATTTGCCAATTATTGCGCACTGGCTCACGCATTTAAAACCTTGTCAATTAAAATATATCGGTCTTTCTGCTCTAAACTTGCAATTAAGACATAATCGCCGATTGCTAAATCGCATTTAAGCGCAAGTAATTCATCACGAACGCCCAAAATCGCGCTTGCAAGGCTTGAAATTGCGTCGGGCATATTGCAAGCCGTCCCCGTATATGAATGCGTTTCTGTTATCGATTCGGCGTTGTCTGTATCACTTGGAACGGTTGAAGACAAGACACCCGTTTTATCGATATTACATCTTAATCGGAAAAACTCCGAAATAAAAAGTTCGTCATTTTCGGTCAACATAATTTTGCCGTCCGAATAACTGACAATTATTAACGGGGTGATTTCTTCAACACGCGCCAAAATTGCACTTTTTAAATCTGTCGGATTGTTTCGTTTTTTTAATTCATCCGCCAATGTGTCAAAAAAATTTTTTTGTTCTTCCGCCATGCCTGTTTATTCCTCGTACATCTCAACGGCTACCGAAACAAGTTCTTTTTGTCCGTCGATTGTGTGTTTTGATGATGTAATTAAAAAATTGCCTTTAAATCCGAACTCATCACATTCTATCGGCATTATTACTCCTTTGTGCATACGATAATCACCCAACATTGTCATGCTTATCGATTTTGATAATTTATTTAATTCCGTCAATTTATTAGACGCTATTTTTGACAAATTATTTGCTTTTGTTGTGTCCAGTGTTTCGACATCTTGCAATAATCCGTATTTTGATATTGATTCAGAATCGGACACCGTGATTCTTGTTAGTTTTTTGTCTGAACTGTCCGCAATAATTACACGGTTTTTTAAATCCTGCATTGAAACCTTAATCGACGGTGAACTAATCGTTTTTTGCGATTGCATTGAAAAAATGCCGACATAGCCCGTTAAATCCTCAATTGTTTCATAAGATAAAATCTCGAATTTACCTTTTGCACAAGTAGAATAAATATCTTTAATACAACCTTTAGATTTTGCATATTCTATCAATTGATTAAAAACTTCGGACAACGTTTTGTCTTTAAATATTTCCGTTACGGTTGAAGTCATTTCGGGAATTGTTCCGACTGGAATTTCATAATTTTGACATAGCTTTGTTATTGCGTCCGAAATTTTTATTTTTTTAAATTGCTCAATAATTTCATTTTGATTTATATAAAATCCGCAATCAAATCCCGAATATTGAAAAATATTTAATTCGTTTTGTTCAAAGTCTGTTATAATCCCTTTTAGTACAATTTCCCCGTCTTCCGTTATAATTTGAAACATTGACCCTATTTCGTATGTTGAATCGGTACTGAATGAAAAAGTATTTGCATAATTTTTTAAATCGTCCGACCATTCGGGGGATATAATATTTTTGACTTCTGCGCCATTAATTAAATATTTATATGCCGTCATATCAAATCAAACCTACTTTAGATAATGCCTGTTTAGCGACACTCTGAACGGCTATTGTCTGCAAATATGATTTTAAAGCCGTTGACGCATTAATATAATCCCATGTTTTTTCGGGAAATTCCGTCAATGATATTGAATATTTAATGTCGCCCGCTGTGTCAACCGTCCACGAAAACCCGTCATCGACGGTTGCCAACATATTACAAACGGGACGTTTGCTTAATGTTGTTATTATTATTCTTATCGGGGTTTTTGCGTCGACTGCGTCTTGCAAAAAATTAACATAATCGTACCCGTTGACATTTGACCCGACGGCAACAAACCCATAATTTTTATATACTGGAAAAATAGACGACCATGAAACGGTCTTTAAACCTTTTTCGCCAACAAGTCTAATATTCCCGTTGACCGTTTTAAGTGTTTCATTTTCCCCACCGTCTTTAATTTCAATATCGGGCGGAACAATCGGGACTATATATACATAAGTCCCCGATATATCGCTTAAAGTTATATACATGTCATCTTACCGCCATAGCAACTTTTAATTTTTGCGCAAAAGCATTTGTCATTTTGTCCAAAAATTCTTGATTACCTACCATATTGCCCATTATATTTACATTGATAACAATTCCGCTTTTGTTGCTGTTTTGTGTCATTTTCTGCGAAACATCATGCGGATAAATTCTTGACCCTCTCGGCAAATCGACAATTTCCCCGCCGAACTCGTTTATTCGCGTTTTTCCGCCCGAATAAAAAGAAGTGCCGACCGCATTTTGCTTAATAGGTTTATTGTCTTCTTGCGACGGCATAACGGCGTCTTTGCCTTTTTTGTTTATATCGCCCGTGTCAACGTCTTTTTTGCCTTTAATTTTGAAAAAATTTCTAAGCGTATTTATTGCCTTTTGTACCGATTCGGTTACTTTGTCCCAATTTTGAACAAGCAATTTTATACTATTTATAAACATTCCCAAAGGACTTAAATTAAAAGCAATTTTTATATATTTGCCGATTACTTCAAGCGCGGGTTTTATTTTTTCATAAAATCCCATAAAAGCATTTTTGACCGCGTCCCAATGTTTAACAAGCAAAACAATACCGCCAATTACAAGCCCAATCCCGACGGCAATAACGCCGATAGGATTAGCAAGCATTAAAGCGTTCCATACCCCTTGCGCTAAACTTACCGCTTTAATAACCGCCTGCAATGTCTTAATGGTTGAAATTACCCCGCTAATTGTTTTATATGCAATTAATGAAGACAAACAAACGGTCGCAATTATGCTTAACCCTTGTATGTGTTCGGATAAAAATTTGACCGTATTTAATAAACCTTGTAAAATCGGGGTTAATGCCGATTTGATTTTCGGCAAATGATTTATAAGTTCATCTGCTAAACTTTGAATTGTCGGCATTAAATCCGCGCCGATTTGATTTCCCAATGCGCCAAAAATCCTTTTTACAGTGTCAAATGTATCGGTCAATTTAACCGCCGCGTCGACGGCTTCATCTGACATTATCATCCCTAAATCATTTGCACGTTTGCGCAATTGTTCGACTGATTCCGCGCTTTGATTTAATAGCGGTTTCATATCAATTGCGGATTTTCCGAATAATTTATTTGCAATAATAGCTTTTTCGGTAGGATTTTTAAGACGTTGGAGTGCGCGGACGGTGTCATTAAACACATCTTCCTGTTTTCTGAAATTCCCGCGGCTGTCTTTGACTGAAACACCCAACCGCTTAAAGTATTGAATTGAATCTTTTGAGCCTTTAGACATCATTTCCATTTGATTGGATAATGCCTTATAACCCATTTGTAGATTATCAACCGCCCCGCCGTTTTGCGACATTATATAATCCCATTCTTGAAATGCTTTTCTTGACATTCCTATTTTTTGCGACATTTTATCTATTCTGTCGCCTGCTTCCATGGACTTATTAACAAGAACGCCCGCCGTTGCAACAACCGCGCCAATACCCGCGCCAACCGCCGTACATGCTTTTTTAAGATTTCCGCTTAATTCTTTTGAAAGTTTAGCGACTTGCGTTTGTAATTTTTTTGCTTCCTTTTCGGTCATTCCTAACTTATTGGCGATTTTCGTTATATTAGGGGAACATTTGTCTTGAATTGCAAAAATTAAACCGATAGTTTTTCCCATTGTTTAGCCTCATTTTCGTAACGTTTAATTTGTTCTTCAACGGCGTACATCATGCTTGCCGTCATTAAATTTCGGTCATAAATCGATAAATTGTTCAAACTTTCGGGCGTAAAGCCTTTTTGAATGTAATAATGCAAAAAATAAAGTTCGGAATCTTCATTTATTTTTTTTTAACATCTTCAATCGATTGAGTATTTGCGCCGTAAACGCTTAAAATATAATTGCCTAATTGCAATAACTCTAAAACATTCGCGCCGTATATCTTTTTTGCTAGCATATACGGGTCATCGACTTCATATTCTTTTATTAAAGTCTTATCGCGAAAAATCGGGCAATTTTCATAAATTAATCTTGAATACATGTATATTTCATCAACCGACCCGCTCGCCATAACATCAACTATTCCTTGCGGGTGTGTGTTTTCGACTTCAATTTCAGCATTGAACAAATCCGAATAAAAAGGCACGGGGGCTTGTTCAATAAGCCCCTTTTTCTTTAAAATCATTTCGGTAGTTAGTTTTTTATGCTCTGCCATGCCTGTAACTCCTTATTATTATGTTTGGTCTTGGTGATAGTAACTTTCAGCTTCAAACGGAATTTCTTCTTTTGCAAGGACTTTTTGTTCAAAACTGATTATGTCCATTTCGCCGAATGTTACATCTTTTATTACTACACGTTGCATCATGCCCGATGTTGTGTTTTGAACAAGTGCCGTCAATTTAATTTCGGGGGTTTCGCCGTCTTGGTAATCTTCCATTAATCCCACGAAAGAGTTATCAATTTTATATTTTGAAATCGTCCCCGATAATTCAATCCCGACAAGCCGACGGGATTTTGACAATTGCCCCGATTTATTTACATCTTCATAAACATTTGTCTGATGTAATGTAAATGATTGAATTGTCGCGCATAACGTATCGTTTACCCACAAACGCCCGTCCGTGCCGTTTAGGGTTTCATTTGTTACAAAAGTATCTGCCATTTTAAATACTCCTTATTGTTGATTAGTACATTTCTACTTCTAGGCTCATGCCCTCGATTCCGTCAAGAAATTTTGCATAAATAACTGGATAAACCATTTTTTTATAGGTCAATTTCTTGATTTCCATATCGGTCATTTTGTTGATTGTGTCTTCGTCTTTACCCGACGCAATCCACATTTTACGCTGTTTCGCGGTGTTGACATCGACATAATTATTATAATCGGGGTCAAGAACGCCCAAATCTTCTAATTGACTTAAATAGTAATTACAAGCGGAAAAGAATAAACATTGATTGTCATATTTGTTCTTATATTTGCCTTTGTAACCCGTTCTAAATGCGTAAATTATATCTTCTTTTAGCCTTTGCATACCCTCGACAATTGCGATTGATTTCATGTCTTCGGTTATGTTTTCGCCTAATGTCAACAAAGTATTTACGGGACTTGCAACTCGGACGCCTTCTTCTTCGTTATATAGTGTGCATTGTCCGTATTCAATTTCTGACGGTTCTTCAACCGATTTTAATTCGTCAAAAACTTTATAAGAAATTGTTTTGTCATAAGGACAACCCGCAATCACGCCGACAAGAATCGGTAATAATTCAACGGTATTTAATTCGGTTGCGTCATCATCCGACATAATCGCCGACGGATTATTGCAAGATACAACATACATTGAATCGGATTTCAAATTATAAACAAGTCCGAATTTTGAATTTTCCTTGCAATAAGACGCAATTGTTGTTTGTTCATCTTCATCCGTTGTAAATATCCAATTCCAACTTAATTTTTTAATCTGCTCAACTACGGATGACAATGTTTTTGAATATTCAAGGACAATAACTTCACTTGCCCCGCCGTTGAATATTTGTTTAATTTGAGTTTCTAATGTGTCTTCATCTTCAAGGTCAAATACTGCCGTTGCAAAAGTCCGCGTTTTATAGCCGTGTTCTTCAATTGTATTAATGCTTGTAAATTCGTACTCTGTTCCGTCAATTGTAATTACATTATCATCAATTGCCGTTATAGTTCCTAATTCTTCACTGCAATCGGAATCGGTATAAACAACAACATCAACCGCCAAAACAGACGTCGAATAATATGTTGTCGAATCATAAATGTGTGAATATAATTGTGCGACATCGGTATTTTTGCGGCAAAATAAAACTGTGCCTTTGTCCCCGACTTCGATTAAAGTCGAAACACGCTGTTTAAAAATGACTTCAATTGTCGCCTTGATGTCATCAATTGTTAATGTAGCCATATTTTTTACTCCTTTATATTGTGTATCTAATTCGACGATTCGTCTTCCTCATCGTCGGTATTTTCCTCATCTTCAACGTCTGAATATTCGGACAATTCGGCGTCTTCCTCATTTTTTAGTGTCATATCGATATATTCGATATTTTCTTCGTCTGAATCTATCGTCATTCTTTGAGATAAGACAAAATCGATTGTTAAATTCAAATAATAATCTTCTTCGTTCAGATTGGCTTGTATCGCGTCTTTTCCTACTTGGATAATATAATCATCATCCGCAATCGTTAAAGGCTCGTTAAACGCCTTTATAAACGTTTCTTCAATTTCCAGTAATTCTAATAATTCTTCACGCGCCGAAAAATACACAATATTGAATGAAATTCGGTCTTCGTAATATTCAAGTGCGATTTTATCAAAATTTTTTCCGACATATTGAATATAAAAAGAGGGTCGCGTTATATTTTTAATGTCTTTTTGCTGTACATCAATATCTGAAAAATTGGATTCTAATCGTTCGCGGATTGCTTTATATATTTCTATTGTTGAAATCATTATTTAAAACCCCCGCCCGCAACGATTTGACCTTGAAATGTTGTACCCTTTTTATTTATCGTATTATCGAAAAATTGAAACATAAAAGCTTCAGCGTCGTTTAAATACTGATTTGTAAATTCCAATTCGGCAAGTTTAAATACAAGTTTACCCTGTGTAAAGCCTGTTCCGCGTTGTTGTTTTGCTTGTTCAGCACGTCCCGCCCGCGTTGTTGCGCGTGCATTTCCTCTCGGAACATTAACATGCCCGTATTCAATTAAATGAGCGTGCGGGGAACTGTTATATACACGGCAACATAAATCATTAGCATATTCATAGGTATGTCCAACTTTAAATTTTTTATGATATGATTTTTTCTCAATCCAATTCTTTTTTTTGCCCTTTGATGTTCCGACTTCCTTTTTAGCAACCTTGCGGGCAACCGTTAAGCATTTATACGCTTCATTTTTAATAAAATTTTCCGATTCTTTCGGGAAATCATTTTTAATACTGCGCATAAGGTCTTGTTTAAATTCGGATAATTCACCAAACAAAAAGCCCTCTTGGTCTGCCATACCCATATTGTAACCCCTTATTATACTTTTTCAGTAACAAATACCTGTAATTCTTCATTTTTAAATCCGTCATTAATTGAATAATTAACTTTAAATTCGTGGTTTTCATAACGGATTATATGTTTATCGGGCAAAATTTCGGGGAAATTTTTATAATCCCATGATATTTTATGTGTAACGTTTGTCATTACAGTATCGGCGGGGCGTCCCGTTAATAAACCGCCGACGCGCGTTTCGATACTTGCGAATAATTGCGCGGCAACCTGTTCAGATTCGATTTTTTCGCCTAACCTGTTTGTTTCGCCGTCTTGGACAATTTCATATATAGTTATGTATCGATTATATTTACCCCTGTTTGTCATTCTTCCAATTCGCCCCGATTTTTGATGTGTTTAACTATATAATCAAGCGTATACGGTACAGTATTAACTGTTTTGTCTGTTACTGCGCTACGATTATCATACAAATGCGCAATTAAAAATAAAATTCCTTGTTCGTATACCTTGTCGCCGTCTGTAAATTCAACCCCTGTTTGTTCTTTTATAAAAGATTCCGAAACATCGATTAAATGTTCAATATAGGTATCATCTTCATCATGATTTATTCTTAAATATGATTTTATGTCTGAAATTTCAATCGACATTTTTAAATTCCTTATTTAAAAAGAGGGGGCGCAATTTAATGCGCCCTATCTTCCCCATACTCCTCTTTTATTATTCCGCTTCCGCGTCGCCTGCTTCTTTAGCTGTTATTGCGCCTAAATCTGCAAGTCCGCCGTCTGCTAATGCTAAAATCCTATAAACTGTATCACCAGACGCGAATGCGCTTTCTTCGGATTTTGTTATTTGTGCGTCTTTCGACCAGTTGAACATATATTCGGAAAAATCGCCAAATATAATTGTTCCGTCGGGTACGTCGTCGCATTCGGTTACATCACGCCCCAAAACCTTATTTGACGCGGGGTCAAAAATCGGATGTTTATTCGAATCTTTGATTGTCTTTATCTGTTTATACAAGGTATTTGTAGACATCATCAAAGTTGCATTTTTACGTGCTTTTGCGGGAATATCCGCAAATAAATCGCAAATGTCATCATAATCCCATTCGCCCGCGACAGCTGTTGATGTCGGGGTTATTGTTGTTAAAATACCCGTTGCGCCTGACCCTGTACCGCTGATTATATCAGTGTCGAATGCCTGTACCAATTTTTTAGACAATTTATTGACAATATAATCTTCCAGTGCGTCAATTGCTGTATTTTCAAGTTCGCATGTTAAACGTACTAACTTGATGTATTTTTTAGCACTCAATTTTAATTCGGCAAGGGTATCATCTTGGATTGTTCCGTCTTCGCCCTCGCCTTTTCTTTCAACTGCGTTTGTTGTTCCCTCTAGAGGAATTGAAACATTGCCGCTTAAATGCGAAACAGTAACCAAACCATAAACAACCGAATCATTTTCTATTTTTTCATAAATCTTATTCATTGTTACGGTCGGGACTGCAACACCTGCCGAACTACTATTCGTAGTCATGGCGCGTTTTTCGACATCGTTTAATTGAACACCCGCTAATGTTTTGAAGAATGCGGAACGATATTCAGCGGAATCGCGTCCGTATGTTCTTTCTTCATTTTGCGATTTTGCAATTTCTTTGGCAATAATAGCCCCCGTGCTGATTCCTTTTGCTATTTCCTGCCTTTTTTCAATCGACTTTTGCGCTTTTTCGAGTTCCCTCAATTCGGTTTCCAATGTGTCGATTTCGTCGTCTGTCATTTCTTTATTGGATTCAAATAAAGAGCGGATTTCAGTTTTTCTTACTAAAATTTCTTTTAATGATTTCATTTGTTTTACTCCTTTAAATTATAAATATGTCCTACAAATCAAGCGTTTAAGCCTTTTTGTTCTTTCCATAACATTTTGTTGTTTTGCTATTCCGTCAAAATAACTTCGGGCTTCAACATTCGTTTCATCATAAGCGGGAATATCCACCACGCTCAAATCATAAACACGTTTGATTTTTAAAATAGTTCTTGTATGTGTTTCTTGATTGTATGAGTCTTCCTCACACCTAAACGCAAATGAACATTTATCAAGTAAATTGTTCTTTACGTTTGTATAAACTTCATTAGCCGACGGGGTATCAAGTAATTTTGCACGGAATTTCAAGCCGTAATCGTCAACGATAATTTGCAAACTATCATTGCGCGTTCTTGCTAAAATCCCCATACTATCACCGTGATTGTATTTTAAGCAAACATCTTTTAAATCGGCATTATTAAATGCTTCTTTTGCGATGATTTCTTTGTACTCTATGCCGTCCGCTTCAAATAAAACAGTCGGACAATCAAATACAACCGCATAGCCCTCTAAAATCTTTTTTTGTTCTTCATCCTGCGAAAAATTTGTTTCGCGAATTTCAATCGTTCGCGTCATTTTCTGATTCGGTATCTTTTCCGCTATCAAGTTGCGTTTTGTTGTCGTCATTTTTGTTTATACTCCCATTGTTGCCGTCGTCTTCGTCTTTGTTATCAACCTTTTGATATTGATTAGCTTTTGAAATATCGACATAATTTAATGACATCAAATGTTTATCAGCAAAAGGCGCGTCAATCTTCGGCATTTCCATTATTTCACATGCTTGGTTTATGCTATAAATACCTAATGGCATTAATTTTGATATTACATCCGCTTTTGTTGCGTTACTTGCAAATGTCATTCTTTCCGCTGAAAAAATAATTTCGTTCCCGTGTCCGATTTCTTTTTCGCTAAAAACTTTATATGTAAATTCCAATGATAATTGAATTGCTATCGGTTCAATAACGGAAGAATAAAATGCGTTGTATTCTTCCTCGTTATATTTTGACCTTATAATGTCTTCGGACACATTGAAAAATCTATAAACATTTTCACGGGCGATTGATGTTTGCCCCTCGTCTGCCGTTTGCGGTTCGACTTTAAGTTCTTTGAACTCTGCGGACGGGTCAAGCGTTGCGATTCCGTCCGAATTGTTGATATTCATATAAGAATTGACAAATTCTTCTTTTTTCTTTTTTTGTTTGTCATCGGGCGTTACGGTTTTAAATTGCAATAATCCCCGCAACCCTGCCGATAATTTAATCGAATTAATTATACCTTGACTAATTGCGCTTAAAACATCTAACGGCATTTTGAGCGGTTCGCGCGGACTTGTCCCGAATATATCATTTTCATTAAAATGACGTCTAATGTGGATTAAATCCGCATAAGGCAAAACAACTTTTTTGCTATTCATGAACGAAAATTCGACAAAGGTTTCGCCTTGATATTCAAGCATTCGCAAATTAGAAAAATTTATGGGATAAAAACCGACAATGCGCCCGAATCCGTCGCGATGTATATAAACAAACGAATTACTACTACATAATAATTGCGTTACAATCTTATAAATAAATTCAAAAGAACTCATATATTGATTAGGACGCAATGATAATATTCGATTTAATGAATCATTAATTACCGTTCTTGATTTACGATGTTGCGGTTTTAGCTTTGCGCAATTTGTCGCAATCGTATGTATACAACTTCTTACGGTCGCTTCGTCATATATTTGTCCGTTAAAATTAGTTACATTGCCAAATATTTGATTCAATAATTGAAAATGCGTTGCGCCTTTGATTTCGCTTTTTGCTTTATTTCCGAAAAATTGTTGATATAAATTTCTAAATTCAATTTTACTCATCTATTAACGCCTTGTATTCTGCTTCAAAGTCCTTATATGCAACATACGAATTTAATAAGGACGCCCCGCCGTCAATTCTCATTCGAGGATTTGACGTCTTGCAAGGTTGAATATTATCGTTTTTGTCAACATCGACCGCTATATTTGACAAACACCATTTAGTTATTGGATTATCATCATAAATTATATTTTTTGACGTTAATTCAACACCCAACATACGCATAGGATTTGACAATGTTTGTTTGCCCTGCGCAACTGGATACATAACCGCCCCAAATGTATCGGTCATTTCCTTAACCCAATATGTCGCCGAATAACGGTCATATCCGATTTTAAACGGATATAAATTAAATTCATTCATTAATTCGGCAAACCATGCCGTTACGTCGGACGGGTCAATCAAATTCCCGCGGCATAATCTTATTAAACCTTGTGAATACCATTTATCATAAGGGATTTTGTCTTCGCGTACGCGCAAATCCAATAAGTCTTCGGGAATCCAATACATGTGTTTACAATATAATTTCGGCGAATCTTTTAATCTAAAAAGAATATTTGCGGCTGTCAAATCGGTAGTTCTTGATAAATCCGCCCCGCCTAAATAATATGTCGGGGCAAGTTCTTTTAAATTAAATCGTTCTTGATTTAGAATTGCTTCATAGGTCAACCAAGCCTTTTGTGAAGTTTCGCGGATATTAAATTCTTTTGTTAATAAGTTAGCAACCTTTAAGGGGTCAAGTTTTGCATTATTTACCGCTCTTTTTAGATATGATATTGACTTGCTGACACCCAAATTCGGATTTGCTTTAATCCATGCGGTTTCACTCGTCCATTCCGAACGTTCGTCAAGTTCATAAATGACGGGGAAAAAATTTTCATCAAAAAAATCTTCTGACCCGTCTTCTAAAGATTTTAATAACGTTTCAGCGTCTGCATATTTACCGTCGTATAAATCTTCGCGAACTGTTCCCGCTGTCGTAATCGCAAGGATGATAGGTTCTTCACGCGCTGATGTGCCGTCCCTTATAACATCATATAATCTATAACCGTCTTTCCATGCATGTATTTCATCTAATGACGCAAAATGCGGATTCAAACCGTCAAGCGTGTTGTCATCGGAACATAGCGGCTTAAAATCTGATTCGGTTGTTGCAAATGATATGTTATTTGTAGTTATTTTTGTAACTTTTTTTAATGCGGGGCTTTTACGAATCATCTTTGCGGATTCGTTCCACACAATTTTTGCTTGGTCGCGCTTTGTTGCTACGGCGTAACATTCCGCCCCTTGTTCCCCGTCGGCAATTAACATATAATTTCCGATTGCGGAAGAAATAATCGATTTGCCGTTTTTCCTGCCGACAACTAACATTGTTTCTTTAAAGCGTCTTTCACCAGTTTTTTTATAGACCACCCCAAACAATGTACATATATATGCTTTTTGCCATAATTCAAGGATTATAGGTTGACCGCCCCATTTACCTTTTGAATGCTTACAAAATTTTTCTATAAACTCAATCGCCCGTTGCGCACGGACTTTGTTATATATAAATCTATCACCCTTTTTTAAACATTCGATTATATGTTTGTAAATTCTTTTAACTTTAAGCGACGTTATTATTTCGCCACTTTCAATTTTTTGATAGTATTCAAAAATTGGATTATTTTCGACCACGCGCGAAATATTCTTTGAGCTTTTCGACTTCGTTGTCATTTGATGATTCGTCCTTTGTCAACATATCAATCAAAAGTTTCATTGAAGATTGATAACTTTTCATATATTTGTTATAAGATTGCGATTCGACACTTTCTTTAAACCCAAATTGATTTTTACCGTTTTTATAAACTTCTTTCACGCCCTGTAATTTAATTGTTTTAATTAAATCGTCCAATGTAACCGACATAAAAGCGATATTTTCAAGCAAAGAATCGCAAATTTTAATCAAATTTTCGTCAATTTTTGATAGGATTTTAAGTAACTTTTTCTTTTCTGCTTTAATCGCTTTGTCATTTTTTTTAAAACGAATTTGTGCGTCTTCGTCAACTTCGGATTCGTTAAAAATAACATCTTCGTCTATATCTTCGGAAAATTCGTCATTTTGAATTTTTTTCTGTAATGTAGCCATAATTTTTAAAAAATTCCTTTTATACCACACCCCCCATGCAACTCAACTTTTATTCTTCCTAAGTGGGGGTGCGGTCTTTTCGGGTGTTGACCGAAATTTTGAAGACGGGGGGATAAAATTTTTAAATAGTTTGCCAAATCCCCCGCCCTGATTGCCTTTCGGGCTTTTTTATCAAGTCCCCGCTATCATCGAAACAAACGTCGTCCCGACAAAATCCATGCTTGCGATTATGATGTTGCGCATGGCATGTCTTGCATAACAATTCAAGGTTATCAAAGTTTAATGTTACATTAGGATTATTAATATTACTTTCGCTCAATATTATTTTATGGTGAACTTCCGTCCCGTTTGCACATCCGCAACGTTCACATATTCCCAACTTTGAAATCTTATACGCTTCTTGACAATTCTTCCATGCTTTTGAGTTATAAAAACTTTTTGCGAATTTTCTAGCCATAAGTTAAGGACAAGCAAGGGTTAATAAATAACCCCTGCTTGCGGGTTTCATTATAAATTAATAATTTTTTCT
Source organism: Candidatus Gastranaerophilales bacterium (assembly GCA_021202305.1). Classification (GTDB taxonomy): domain Bacteria; phylum Cyanobacteriota; class Vampirovibrionia; order Gastranaerophilales; family Gastranaerophilaceae; genus Galligastranaerophilus_A. The sequence continues at coordinate 5,205 of JAJQDG010000192.1, read as the reverse complement.
AAATAAATAGTATGCGTACAAACAAAAATCATCAACGGACATTCCGTTCAATACTGATTTAATATCGTTTATCAACTTGGATTCGCCGTGTGTTGTTGCATAGTCATAACATTTTGCGCACACGGGCAAGGAAAAATAATCTTTTTTATATGGTCGGTTCAAATGATAAACCATACCACCGCGCGCCCCGCAACGAACGCAAGTCAAGCGGCTTTGATGTCTTAAAAACAATGTATCGAAATTCGGAAAAGAGGAATTTTTAATTGTCTGCAATTTATCATTATCGATGTTATGCGTCCAACAATACCGCAATTCGGGCGGAAAAATAAAATCCGTGAATATTTCGGACGAATCAATAAAAACAATAACTTTTTCGATAAATTCCAACGCTTCTTTTTTTGTCATTTCTGATAGTGTTTTATGACTTTGAAATGTTGCGCCGTTCGGCAATGTTTCGGTTTCATAAATTCCGCATTCTTGATATAACCATTCTTTTAACGCATAAGACGGGAAATTGTAACCGACATTATTAAAAAAAAGATTTATAGCTTTGATAAGCCCGCCGAAAATAAACCCCAATTGTTTAAGCGTCTTCGTTTGTTTTATAACGTCATACGAAATATTGACCGTTGACCCGTATTCATAAGAATTAAGACACGTTTTTAAAACATTTTTTAAATATTGTTCATTACTGCAAGTAAAATTCATAATACAGCATGTTCTTTTATAATTTCTTTTTGTCCGTACCAGTCGCAACGCGAAACGCGAATTTTTATAACCTTGCCTTTACTGTTATGAATTTCTTTGTTGTCGCCGTAACATATTCCTATTGGCGCGCCGTTCCCTTGTTTAATTTTTAAATCAGATTCGGCATAAACAATATCTTTTTTAAGAATTGCATTATCAATTAAATTTAGTGCCTTTTGTCCAATTTCTTTTTGTACAAAAATGCGCCCGTCTGATTTTCTTTCTTCAACAAGCGCAACGACATCTTTTTTGCAAATCGGGCAAGTTCCTAATAATAATCGGCGTTTTTTGTCCGTCGCCGTATCATATAAAAACCAAATATCATACGGTCTAAAAATTTGTGTACAATGTTCTATTTTCATACAATAATCCCTGTAGCTTATCGCCCGTCAACTTCTTTTCGTCTGTCCCCAGTGTGAGCCAATCCCCACCTTACACTACTTCGATTGTCCGTGCAACTACATTGTTAATATAAACCATTTTTCAAAATAAAAATATCATCGCCACGATGATATTTTGAAAAAATCATTGTTTCGACTAGTCAAAATTATTAGATGTCATAATAATTTTCAAGCCATTTTTGCTTATTAAAAACCGCGTCATATTTGTTTATTCCCCACTTTTCAAAAAACAATTTTTCACCCATGCCCGAACTTAAATCATAATTCATTTCAGCGGGAACATAAATCATTTTTTGTAAATATTCAAATCGCGCGTATTCGGTCGGGTTGCTTTTTCTGATTGACTTTTCAACAAAATGATGTCTTTGATAGTTCCGAAACAAAATCGGGTTGCGTTCGGACATTTCAGATTCGGGAAGAATTGACCGCGTAAATTCATCAAAAAAATAATGCGGATATTTTTTCATGTCATCTTTCATTGAATAATTTTGCTTGCCCATGCCTGTTTTCCTTTGTTTTTCTGCGTGTTTCAATTCTATGTTCTTTATCATAATTGTTATGGCATTTTTGACATAATGCCCGCAAATTCAACGGGTCGCAATTCTGCGGGTTATGGTCTAAATGCGCAATAGTTAAAATTATTTTAATTTTTTTTAAATTTTCAACTTCTACATAATAGTATTCGTCCGACGTTTCGGGGTTTATTTTATGAAATATTCCGTCATTATCTCTTACGCCTATTGCATAATTTTCAACGCCACAAAACTCGCATTTGTTACCCGCACGTTTAAGAATATTTTGTCGAATTTCTTTCCAGTTTTTCGGATATAATTTTTTATTTTCTTTTTTTATTGGCATTTTAAAATTTCCTTATACTCCATAAACTGTTTGTTCTCGTTTTTTACAATATACGTCGCACGTATACCCTGTATTGTGAATTATTTTTAATTCGTTATACGCTTCTGAATCGGTTTTGCATTTCCCGCATTCTTTGCAATAAAACGGCATTTCAAGTTTATATTCTTTTTTCGGATTCGGTTTTCGCCCCATAGTTTCCTGCTTTCTTTTTTATCGCCTGTTTTAATTTCGCTAAATTAACCTGTGCTTTTCTTAATTCAACATTGCCTTTTACTTTGCCATACTTAACCATTTCGCCTAATTCGGCATTGCTGACACAAGCTAAATTTTCAATGTTTGCATTTTTTCTATTACCGTCAAGATAAATAATGTTATAACCTTTTGCTACTTCACCGTGATGTTTTTCCCATTCGACAACACCTTTATATTTCCACGTGTTTGGCTGTCCGACTTTAACCATTATATAGCCGCAAAATTCCCGCTCTGCGCCGATTTCATGAATGATTTTATATTTTGTATCTCTACCGTTTTTTAAATGCTCTAAATTCTTATAACGCTTAATAGAACTTTCTTTTAAATTTTTGCCAAACTTTTTATTTACCATTTCTGTAAGTTCTTTGTTTGACCTGCCTTTTTGATTTTTAATTAAATAAGCCATTATTTCCTTATTACATTTAGTTGTGTTACTTGACATTTATTCCCCCCGTTGTTTTTTGCTCAATTCCTAACACATTTCTAATGTTATTAGGTACTATATAGCCGTATTCGCTTGCTATATTGACTGCTTTTAAAACAGTTTCATTGTTTTTAATAATGTTATCCGCTGTTTTGTTGACGGTTTCAGCGATTTTTATTTGTCTTTCAAGCTGTTCATCTGTCAAGCTATCATCATTTAAACGTTCTAATTGCTCAAACAAATAATTATTTAAACTCATTAAAGTGTTATTCATTCTCTGTTACTCCTCACAATCCAATATTTGTTTTAACTCTTTGATTTTAATTTCTTGCCATGTTTCAATATTGCTTGAAAGCGATAAATTTTGTTTAATTTGTTCAATTATAATTTCAACGTCCCCAATTTCTTCACATAAGCCGTCAATTCTCATTTCCCCGCGAACTGCCTTTGATAATTCTTTTATAAGTTCTGCGCATTCTTCCATTGCAACAACAAATTGCATATTTTTTCCGTACTTTTCCCATGCCTGTTTATATACGGTTCTTTTTAAATCTGCTCGGTTCAAATAATATTCTTCAAATGATTTTAATTCGTCAATCACTTTGCAAACCGCTTCTGCCCCGTCGGGGTCGTCATGACCGTGATATAAATTATCAGCAATATTATTTAAGTTGTCGATTATTAACAAAAAAGAAACTTTGTCAATTATTATGTCTTTTATTTTCATGCCATATCCTCGCTTTCTTTTTGTTCCTTACGTTTGTTTAATTCGTCAATTATCAATTCAAACAAATTCCACAATTCGTCCATGTTGCAAGATTTTATATAGTCGCTTAATGTTTTATTCATCTTTTTTTACTCCCCATTCATTAATTGAATTGGCATTATTAAAGATTTTGATTTAACATTTTTATCTTCATCTTTTGATTCTGCAACTATGCAAGATAGCGGGGAATTGTTTTTGAATGAAATTTTTAAAAGATTATACCTGCTATTAACGGACATATTTTTTAATCTTTCCAAATATCGAATATTAACCCCCAATGTTGTATATTCCTTTTCTTTTTTTTCTACATTCGGAAATAGTTTTTTATATTCGGGATATTCTCTATCTGCGGGCAATTTCGGAATGCAATATGTAATTCTATTTGCAAAATCTTTAATTATTAACTGGTCGGGCGACATCTCAAATTCTAAAAAATCAACGCAACCCCCGCCAATTAACACATCTTTTATAAATGTTATTTTTTCTAAAATATCGCCGTTATAAACCGCTTCGCATTTCCCTTTGCCGTCTGTAACAAGTATTTCATTGACAAGTAATTCACATCCGTTTGTTGATACAATCGTTAATTTTTCGTCTGAATATTCAAATTTTATTCCGCTTACTATGTTACAGCCCTGATTAAATCGTACTGCGCAATTTTGCTTTATAACCTTTTTAAAAACAGATTTTAAAATTCTGAAACTGGCTTTATTTTTTGCTTTTTTGTTTGTATTTTTCATTATCTTTTTTCCTCTCTTTATTACCAACTGATTTTTGTTCTGCGGGCTTGTTCTTCCACTTTATAGCCCAAATGTTCTAACATTTGCGCCACTGTTTCATTAATAACTCCCGCCGAAATAATGTAATCGCGCCCCTTTTGCAATGGCTTTTTTAATTTGTTTTTCAATATCCGCCATAGCGTTTGAAATTTTGTTTTCCTTTGTTTTTATCCGTGCTTCTTTCGCGTTTAGCATAATTGCCCCCTTTTGCTTATGTATTTAAAAACATCCTCTATTAATCCGCGTTTTTTCAAATCCTCAACCGTTTGTTGCGCCTTGATAAAAAATGGGATTTCAACTTTTCCCGCGTCATTTTTTGCATAAAGACGGGAAAAGTATTTTTTTAAAAACTTTTCTTGTTTTTCAAGTTTTTGTCTTTTTTTTGTTTCGCTTTGTTTTTTCAATAATTGAGTAATTTTCATGCCTGTTTCCTCGCTTTCATTTTTGTTTATGTACCTGTAATGTTAAAATTCCGTTTTTTGCGAACATTTCGCAATTCGAGGATTCGTCATCAATCGCAATTACAACGTCAAATTCTTCTTGAATTTCTTTCAACCATTCCGCTTTAACGTCCGCCGAACTGCGCAAATCTCGATATTTACGCATTAACAAAATGTAATCAAACACCGTATGCGCATATAATCCGATTGCCATTGCGATTTTTGCGCGGGTCTGCTTGTAAATTTCCCCGCTTCTTGATGTCAAAAATATAATTTTGTATTCTTTTGATAATGCTTCCAGTATTTCAACAATGCGTCCGTCAATTTCAACATCATATTCATTTGCGCGCCTGTTGAAATAAGCCCATATGTCTTCCTGGTTTAATCCTGCCATTTTTTCAATTTGTTCAAATATATGTTCGGTATCTAACAAAACTCCGTCAATATCGCAAATAACCGCTTTTTGTTTATTCATTTTCATTAATTGGGGGGGGGGGGGGGGGGGGGGGGGGGGGGGGGGGGGGGGGGGGGGGGGGGG
>JAJQDG010000042.1 GCA_021202305.1 Candidatus Gastranaerophilales bacterium | reverse complement strand
TTCAAAAAAATGTATAAAAAAGCTTGTAATTATTTTTTAAATGAAGGGTTTTCCTGCTCGGAATCAGTAATTAAAGCGGCAGCAGATGAAGGATTTATCCCTGTTGATTTTGTCAAAATCGGAACCGCATTTTCAGGCGGCATGGGTTCAGGCTGTCTTTGCGGGGCTGTTGCGGGAGCGCAAATTGTAATAAGTTATTGCAAAAATGAAAAAGCAAGAATTCTTGCCAAAAAATTCATTGAAGAATTTAAGAAAAAAACAGGCGCAGCCTGCTGCAGAGTTTTAACTTCCAAGTTTGGTGATTTTCACTCAAAAGAAAGAAAAATGCACTGCGTAAATATGGTTGAATTATCATCAAGACTTTTAGAAGAAATTTTAAAAACCGAAACGATAGGCGTTAAATAGTTTTTATTGTTTTGAGTTTGCTTTAATGTCGCCGGTTTTCTCGCAAATTCTTTTACAAAAAAATTTGAAAAATAAATCTGCTTGTATTATCATTTCAGTAAAGTTATTTGTTTAAAGGATAAGAAAATGGCAGAATTAAAAAGTTCTGTCGATTTTAAAAAAATCGATGAGATACTACAGGAATTTGGATATGAGAAAACAAATCTTATTTCTGTTTTGCAGCGCATACAAGGTGTTTACAGGTATTTGCCCGAAGATGTTATCAGTTACGTCGGTGAAAAAGTTGAAGGGCTTTCCCCTGCAACAGTACACGGAGTTGCTACGTTTTATGCTCAGTTTAGCCTTGAGCCTAAAGGTAAATACCAGATAAAGGTCTGCGACGGTACGGCATGCCATGTAAGAGGGTCAATGCCCGTATTAGAGGAATTAAAAAAGAAATTGCCCATGGAAAAAGGTAAAATGACGACAAAAGACGGGCTTTTTTCTTTAGAAACGGTGAATTGTCTGGGAGCGTGCGGACTTGCCCCTGCCGTTGTAATAAATGAGAAGGTTTATCCGCAAATGACACCGGATGCAATATCCATGGTCATAGACACCATATTGAAAGAGAACAACAATGGAAACTAAACTAAAAATTGATATTAAAAGTGAACAAAAACGCGCGCAAGATATTATTGCATCGCAGGGTTTAAGAGTTTTGGTGTGCGCGGGGACAGGCTGTCTTGCAGTCGGGGCGCAGGATGTTATTGACAGGTTTAAAGAATTTGGCGCCAATGTTTCAACTTTAAGCGATTATGACAAAATGACCGTTGTGCCTACAGGGTGCCACGGTTTTTGCGAACAGGGCGTTTTAGTTGTTTTTCCGGAACAAAATGTTACTTACGTTAAAGTAAAAGAATCCGATGTTGAAGAAATTTTTAATTCTCACATAAAAAACGGCAAAATAGTGGAAAGGCTTCTTTATGTTGACCCTGAAACCAAACAGCACGCCAAAGGCAACCAGGATATCAACTTTTATGCCAAACAAACAAAAAATGCACTTAAAAATTGCGGTAAAATTAATCCCGAATGTTTGGATGAAGCTGTTGCCATGGGTGCATATCAGGCATTAGCAAAGGTGCTTGAAGAAAATAATCAGGAAAACGTAATAAAAGAAATAGAAGATTCAGGGCTCAGAGGCAGAGGCGGAGGCGGTTTTCCGACAGGGAAAAAGTGGCGTTCCGTTTATAATAACAGAGGCGGTAAATCTTATGTAATTTGCAACGGGGATGAAGGCGACCCCGGTGCATTTATGGATAGAAGCGTTATGGAGGATGACCCTCACAAATTGCTTGAAGGTATCGCAATTGCAGCATTTGCAGTTGGAGCAGATGAAGCGTATATTTATGTACGCGCCGAATATCCCGTTGCAATTAAGCGCCTTAAAAAGGCAATCAAAGATGCAAGCGGGGCAGGTTATCTGGGCAAAAACATTTTTGGAACAGATTTTTCGCTTGAAATACATATCAGGGAAGGCGCAGGTGCTTTTGTTTGCGGAGAATCTTCCGCATTAATAGCTTCAATTGAAGGCGAACGCGGTATGCCGCGCCCAAAAAACATTCACATGGCACAGTGCGGTTTATTCAAGCGCCCCACACTTCTTAATAATGTCGAAACGTTTGCAAATATTTCATCTATAATTTTAAACGGAGCCGAATGGTTTTCATCAATGGGAACGGCATCCTCAAAGGGTACGAAAACTTTTGCCCTTACAGGTGAAGTAAACAACTCCGGTCTTATTGAAGTTCCCATGAATACAACACTGAGGCAGATTGTATTTGACCTTGGCGGCGGAATTAGGAACGGCAAAAAATTTAAAGCCGTTCAAATAGGCGGGCCTTCGGGCGGCTGTTTAACCGAAGAACACCTCGATATGCCTATGGATTATGATGATCTTACAAAAGTGGGCGCAATGGTCGGTTCAGGCGGGCTTGTTGTTATGAATGAGGACACCTGCATTGTTGAAGTGGCAAGATTTTTTATGAATTTTGCAAAAAATGAATCCTGCGGCAAATGTGTTCCCTGCCGTGAGGGAACAAAAAATATGCTTTTGATTTTAGAAAAAATCGTTAAAGGGCATGGCAAAATGGAAGATTTAGAAAAGCTTGAAGAACTTGCAGAAGTTGTAAAAGCCGGTTCTCTTTGCGGACTTGGCAAATCCGCCCCTAATCCCGTTCTTTCAACATTAAAATATTTTAGAGATGAATATATTGCACACATCAAGGATAAAAAATGTCCCGCAGGCGTATGCAAGGCAATGAAGAAATTTGTAATTGATCAAACATTGTGCAAGGGGTGTACTAAATGCGCCAGAAATTGCCCTGTAGATGCCATAGAAGGCAGCGTTAAAAACCCTCATAAGATTGATCAATCAAAATGCATTAAATGCGGTACATGTATAAATAATTGCCCCTTCAAAGCAATTAAAAGTTTATAAAAGGAACAAAAATGGCTGATATTAAAACACTTTTTATTAATAATCAAGAAATTCAAATAGGCGAAGAAAAAACGGTATTAGAGCTTGCAAGGCGCGCAGGAATTGAAATTCCAACGTTTTGTTACCGTCCCGATTTAACTCAATACGGCGCATGCAGATTATGCGTTGTGGAAGTTGAAGGCCGCGGCATTCAAGCCAGCTGCACAATGCCGCCTAGAGCCGGTATGAAGGTTTTTACAAATACTCAAAAGGTGCGCAAAATCAGAAAAGCAATTTTAGAACTTCTTCTTGCGCAGCATAACCGCGATTGCACGCTCTGTACAAAATCCGGAAATTGCGAATTACAAAAGTATTCCGCTGAATACGGAATAACGGAAATTCCGTACAAAAAAAAGAAAGAAGACGAGTTTTTACCCGTTGATAATTCTTCTGTTTCTGTCGTGCGCGACCCGAATAAATGTATTTTATGCGGAGCATGCGTGCGCGCATGTATGGAATTTCAAGGGATAGGCGTTCTTGCTTTTTCTGACAGGGGTTCTTCTACAAAAGTCCAGCCCGTTGCAGGAAAACATTTAGCAGATGTAAACTGTGTTAATTGCGGGCAGTGTGTTTCCGTTTGTCCGACAGGCGCCTTGACAGTTAAATCGGATATCAATTTTGCATTTGATAAAATTTTAGATACAAATGTTAAAACTGTACTTCAAATTGCACCTTCCGTGCGCGTGGCTCTGGGTGAAATGTTCGGACAAAAATCAGGCGAAAATTCAATTAAAAAGATTTATACCGCCGCAAGAAAACTGGGGATTGATCTTGTATTTGATACTAATTTTTCCGCAGATTTAACAATTATGGAGGAAGGGGCTGAATTTCTTCAAAGGCTTAAATCAGGTGAAAATTTACCTATTTTTACTTCATGCTGCCCTGCCTGGGTTCGTTACCTTGAAATTAATCACCCCGATATGTTAAATCATCTTTCAACCGCAAAATCGCCGCAGGGGATGCTATCTTCAATTGCAAAAGAATTTGCTCCGAAATATTATGAAGGTTTCACAAAAGAAAATATCTGCGTAATTTCAATTATGCCCTGCACTGCAAAAAAATATGAAGCAAAAAGGCAAGAATTATCAGGGCAGACGGATATTGTACTTACAACATACGAATTTGCAAAAATGATTAAAAATGCAGGAATTGATTTTGAAACTTTAGAAGACAGCGAAGCTGATTCCCCGTTTGGTAAATATACAGGCGGCGGAACTATATTTGGCGCTTCAGGCGGTGTTGCGGAAGCTGCCGCACGCAGTGCCTATAATATGGCAACAGGTAAAAATCTTGAAAATCTTGACATTACACCCTTGCGGGGCGTTGATTGCCGTTCAAAGGAAGCTTCTCTTGAAATAGAGGGTAAAAAAATAAAAATTCGTGTTGTTTCCACTTTAAAAGAGGCGGAGAAAGCCGTCAGAGAAGTTAAAGAAGGGCGTGCAGATTTTCAAATGCTTGAGGTTATGGCTTGCCCCGGAGGATGTGTAAATGGCGGCGGTCAGCCAAGTGCTTGCCAAAAATTAAGTATTAAACGCAATCGCGCCATGGGGCTTTATGAAGAAGACAGAAATCTTCCGCTTAGAAATTGCCATGAAAACCCCGAAATTATAAAGCTTTATAAAGAATTTTTGGACAAGCCCGCTTCTCATAAGGCACATGAACTTTTACACACGACATATTCGGATAAATCAAAAACAGTTGGATTTGTCAGCGTTTAGAGTTTTACTGTTGCAAGGTTTGTTCTAAAACTTATACAGCTTTTGGGGTAAAAATCTTGATTATTACTCTTATTTTTGATATCATTGTTTAGAATTTGATATTTGGAGAAATGGCCGAGTGGCTGAAGGCGGCACCCTGCTAAGGTGTTATATGGAGTAATCTGTATCGAGGGTTCGAATCCCTCTTTCTCCGTATTTGAATAGAGAGGACAAAATGCCTTCTCTATTTGTATTTTAACGAGTGGTTTGATTAAAACGGATAGAATGATTATTTAAAGAAAGTTGGCTAGAGAAGTGTATTTTGTCGAGTGGTTTGATTATGACAGATGGTGCGATTATTTTTAGGCTAAGGCTCTGTGAGGGCGTTTGAGGGGTCGGAAATAATCATTTCGTTTGGCATTTCAAAACGGACTTTTCGGACTTTTTAAGGGTAAAACGGATAGAATGATTATTTTGGAAAAGTTAGTTCTTTTTAGTTATCACGCTTGACTTTCGGCTAACAGTGCGGAATGTACGGATAATTTAATGCAAGATTCCTGCTTACGCCCATATAAGAAATTATATCGGGTCGAGC
>JAJQDG010000124.1:3197-5272 GCA_021202305.1 Candidatus Gastranaerophilales bacterium | reverse complement strand
ACCTTATATATACACTCTCTCTTAATCCTAAAATTGCATCGCTCCTGTAGTGCATATTTAAAAATGTAATTCCATGTTTATTTATTGTTCTGCATTCTGTTTTCATCATTAAATAATCAAGTGCAGATTTATTAATATCTTGTTTTTGAATACTAGATAACATTTCTTGTATAGTTTTTGAACGGTCATTAGGACAAGGTTTTTGATTGTGAAATTCAATCCAACAATCAATGTATTTTATTACTTCTTGCACTGTTGGAATCTTTCCTCCCGTTTGTTTTTGATGAAGTTGCAAGTGCAATTTTTCATTTCTGTTCATCCACGCAGGACGATTTTCAATTGATGTTCCAATGTATGATGGCATTAGTTTTTCAAACTCTTCCTGAAATTCTAGGAAGAATCTTTCAATAACCTTTGCTCTTGCATTATATGGTTTTGCAAAAACAGAGTGGATATTTAAATTTGCATACACTCCGTTAAATCCTGCCTCATCAAAATCAACATTTTGAAAATACTTTGCCTTAAATGCCCTGCCATTATCCTGATAAACAACTTTCGGAATAACTCCGAGATTTAAAATAGAATTTCTTAATGCACTTGCAATACATTGAGTATTCTCTGTCATCATAATTTCATAACCGACAAGTGCTGTTGATTTCCAGTCTAAAAAACCGACAAGTGTTGCTCTAGTCGGTTTTCCTGTAAAAGGATTAATCACTTGAAAATTTAAAACATGTCCGTCTGCAATCAAAATGTCGCCGACCTCAATCTTTGATAAATCTCTTTCAATATACGGTTCAACTTTATCGTGGTATGCTTTCATCCCTTCACGTTTTAAAACCCACTCTGCATAATTATTTTTTCTAAAATGTTCGGCATAGCGTTTAAATGTAATACTGCTCGGTAAACTTTCTTCATCGTATCCTTGCTTAATTAATATTTGTTTAGTAAGCCTTATTGCTGTATTGTAACCGAATTTATTTTGATGAAGCAAAAGTGTCAGAAGGACTTTTTTCATATCATCATTTAGAATCCCATTGTACTCGCCTTGTTTTGAAACCTTGTATTGCGGGATTAAACTCTCTGCGTTTCCGTTTTTTAAATATGCTTGAATGTATCGCCTCAAAGTTCCGATTGAAATAGATCCTAAAAATTCGTAGGCTTTTGGTAAAAATAACCCTGTGTTGTATAAATCCAAGAATTCAAAATCTGCCTCTTTTTGAGTTGCATATTTTTTGCGATGTTCAAGAGCAGCTTTTACAATATTTATTCTGTGATTTGCCGTCAGCCTTGCTTTATCGGTTACAACCGGAGGTTGATAATTGAATGGCACGAGAGCCGTTGATTTGGTTTCACATTCTCGAAGTTTTTGTTGCAACTCTGGCTCTAAACTTGAAAACAAGATTTCATAAGAAGTGCCGCCATTGACTTTTACCTCTCTTGAAATGTATTTACTTTCAGGTTTATTGAGTTCTAATCTTATAGAACGATTGCTCTTTAAACCTTTAATTTTTGCTACTTTATTGATATTTATATATTCTTCGCTCATCGTACTCACAGATTAGCTCTGAAAGCATAGAATTGGAACAGCGTTTCCGACTATTATGTTCGTTTCGTATCAATAAAATTTTTATAAAAAAATCCCGACAAATTGGGATTAATTTCAAAACGGTCATTGCCGAAATAATCAAACTATCTGTCAAACTCCCTATACAGGCTAAAATGTAGACTATACTTTGTAAAAAAGTTAAGTTGCCGAAATAATACAACTAGCTGTCAGACCGGAAAAAGTCCGAAAAGTCCGTTTTGCTTGTCACTTAGTTTGATTATTTCCGACCCCTCAAACCCCGATATATAGCCAACTTTCCAAAATAATACAACTACCCGCCATAATCAAAATGGACATACAAATACATCCCTTGTGGACAAAATGTGTCCGATGAGATTATACAAAAATATGCCGCAACTCGGAATCGAACCAAGGACACAGGGATTTTCAGTCCCTTGCTCTACCAACTGAGCTATTGCGGCATAAATAAACTATTTAATTTTCAATTTTACTGCAATAGCTCAGT
>JAJQDG010000124.1:0-3097 GCA_021202305.1 Candidatus Gastranaerophilales bacterium | reverse complement strand
TGGTAAAAACATTGTCAACTTTACGTTCCACTCAAGTTGAGGCTATTGCGGCATAAATAAACTATTTAATTTTCAATTTTACTGCAATAGCTCAGTTGGTAAAAACATTGTCAACTTTACGTTCCACTCAAGTTGAGGCTATTGCGGCATATCAAGTGTTCAATTGCCATTTTGCCGCACACGCCACAGATCAGCGAATATTTTGCCGGCTTCGGTTCAATTCAACCGGCGCTATTGCGGCGAAACTTATCAACATAGTGTGATATAAGCCTTATTAATCATAACAATTCAATGTTTAAAGTCAAGAATAAAACTCTAAGGTTCAAGCAAAATTTTAATGGCTTCGCCTGAACCGTGCATTTCTATTGCTTTTTTTGCGTATTTTAAAGGCATAGTTTTTGTAATTAGTTTTTCAACATCAATTTTCCCGCTTGCAATTATATCAAGAGCTTCTCTGAAATATTTAGGAGTGTGGTGAAATACGCTTATAATATTAACTTCATCATAATGAAGGCGCCCTGTATCAATGTTAATAGAGGTTCCCGAGGCACACCCGCCGAATAAATGCACGCAGCCCCCGCGGCGCACAAGTTTAAACATTCTTTCCCAAATTTCAGGCAAACCTACGCATTCAATTGCAACATCCAGTCCTCTTTTTTCTTCGGTCATTGAAAGGATAATATCTTCAGGATTATTGTATTTTTTTAAATCAATGACTTCATCGGCATGGGCAAATTCACGCGCTAGCTTTAATTTTAATGGGTTTCGCCCCATTGCAATAACTCTTGCGCCTTTTAATTTTGCAAGAGCGCAAAACATAAGCCCGATAGGCCCTATTCCAACAACACCTACTGTGTCGCCCTCATTAATCGGCGTTCTTGAAATTCCATGAACAACATTTGCCAGTGGTTCTGAAAATGCCGCAAGTTTATAAGGCAAATTGTCCGGTATTTTTATCAGATTTTTTTGCACAATATTCTTTGGAATTGTTATATATTGCGCATATGCCCCATTTAAAAGCTCAAGATTTTCACATAAATTTTCTTCGCCCCGTCTGCAAAAAAAACACTCGCCGCAAGGTGCAGAATTAGCTGCGACTACTCTATCTCCAATATTAAACCCGTTAACATTGTCGCCTGTTTTTACTATTTCTCCTGCAAATTCATGCCCGAAACCCGATGGGCATTTTTTAATTAAAACGGGGTGTCCGCGTTTAAAAGTTTTAACATCGGTTCCGCATGTAAGCGCAGCTTTGACTTTTATTAAAACTTCCCCTTCAATCGGCTCTTTGACATTTACTTCTTCAAATCGTATATCTTTCGGGGCATAATACATTATTGCTTTCATTTTCATATTTTTATATACCCCTTTAAAATTTTTCCGTTTTTAGTATCATGTATCGCTTTTTCAAGTTCAAAAAGCGGATATTCACTGTAAAGTCCGAGTGTTTTGACTTTTTTTTCCGCCAACAGTTCGCTTGATAATTTTAAATCATAGGGGGAAGGAGAGTAACTGCCCAGTATTTCCAGTTCATTATAATATATTTCATTATTTTTGTATCCCGCTTCATTTTTTACGGAAGAAAATACAATAATCACGGCACCCTTGTCCGCAAATTCAAGCGCCGTACCAATTGCGCCAAAACTTCCCGAAGTCATAAAAATCGCATCATACTTAATATCGGGGTTAAATGGCGCATAATTTTGGCGGAGGGGATTTATATCATACCCGAATGCAGGTATATTAAATGCCTTTAGGGATTGATACATTAAAATGCCGATTGAGCCAAGTCCGATTACAAGCGAGTTAAATGTTTCATCCGCGCCGCTGCGTCTAATTGCCCTTATGCAGCAGGCTAAAGGCTCCAAAAAAGAAAATTCTTCCTCTGAAAGACCGGCAGGTTTTTTAAAAACAGTATATTTTAAATGGTTTTCATCAGCATAAATATATTCGCTAAAGCCTGCGGGTTCTATATTTGAATTTTTAAAGGTATCGCACATGGAATAATTTCCTCTTGAGCAATATTTGCATTTAAAACAAGGGTAATGATGCCCCATGGCAACTATATCACCTTTTTTAAACTTGGATTGAACATTTATATCAATAATTTCGCCTACAATTTCATGGCCGAGTTTTACGGTTTTATTTTTACTGCATGTATCAATTTTTACAATATCAGATCCGCAAAGTCCGCAGCCATGAACCTTAATTATGGCGCCGTATTTGTTTTTCAAATCGGGAACGGGAACATTTGAAATTATAACTTTTCCTTCTTTTAAAATTGCGCTTTTCAAGTATAATCTCCCCTATTCGGTCATCGGGCGGACAAGCACAGTGCCTTTATCCCCTTCCACTCCATTTGTTGCGCCCTGAATAATTGCACTTCTATTCCAAAAAAGGCTGACTAAAACACAAATGAGAGCGAACATAGCTAGACACAGTACATATTCCAATGTTGTTTGCGCCTTTTTCATGCTAAGATTATACTACAAAATTTATGGATAAAGAAATTCAAAAGAAAATCATAAATTGCTCCCGCTGCGGGCTATGCATGGAAGTTTGCCCAGTATACGGCGTTAAGATGACAGAAACTTCTGCGCTGAGGGGGAAATTTCTCCAATTAAAAGGAATTATTGAAGGCGATTTAAAATATGACAAAAAAATTGCCTATAATATTGATTTATGTCTTGGCTGCGGAAAGTGCCAAAAGGCGTGTCCTTCGGGGCTTAATGCTTTGGAGATTTTTTCTGCGGTAAGAAACGAATATCAATCTTTATTTGAGCGGATATTTTACGGTTCGCCCGCTTTTAAATTAAAAATGCTTGCTCTTAGATTTTTATCCAAATTTCACAGTTCAAAAGCAAAATTAAAACTTCCAGAAAACTCTGCTCATTTTATGGGGTGTACCACGTGTGCTATACAGGGCGGAAAATCTGAATTTTCTTGCTGCGGGCTGCCTTTTTATATTAAAGGCAGGTTTGATTTATATGAAAAATACAAAAAAAGAAATTTGAAACTTTTTCAAAAATACGACAAAATCATTTTTGATTGCGCCACATGTTATGATACCGTCTTGGGCTATGAAGGTGTTGATAAG
>JAJQDG010000199.1 GCA_021202305.1 Candidatus Gastranaerophilales bacterium | reverse complement strand
CATTTATACTCCGCGCACTTTTGCTTTTGCAAATTCAATATCATTCGTTTCTATACAAAATCTTTCCATAACTTCTTCAATAAAGCAATCTTCATTGATAATTTTCATATCACTAATGGAAGAAATTTGAATAGGCGCGCCGGCTGAAACAAGGTTTATGCCTGTGTGAATAAGAGTTGAAACGGTGGATTTAGTGGCAATTGAAACGGAGAGCTTTTTGTTCTCATAAAAAAGATCGTCCCCCCTTCTTTTAACAATAATGCCCGCATCTTCCAGAGTTTCTTTTATAATTGAAATAAAAAGCCGCTGGCGAAAAATTGCCTCGCGCAAATTTGAATTAAAAACTTCTATTATAAAATTTGCCATTTTATCGCTTTTTATGGGTTCATTGTTTATAACATCTTCAATATCAACCATTTCAGTTAATTTTACATCTGCTCCGCCCTTAAAACAAACAATAGAATCTCCGCGCAAACCGAAATTCTTATAAATCCAATGCGGCGAAAGCTGGCGTCCGTCATATTTTATTTCTTTTTTGATAAATAATTTTTCCATAATTCAAGTGTATTTAAAATATTAAATTTATCAAGTCTTTGTTTTTGGATTTTAAAATTGCCGCTTTTAATCTTTTACAAGACTCACACCTGCCGCAGTGAGTTTTGTTTGAAGAATCGTAGCAGCTTTTTAAAAGAGAAAAATCAACCCCCATATTAAGCCCTTTATTTATTATTTCATATTTTTCCATTTTAGCCAGCGGTGCCAGTATAACGGGTTTTTTTAATGTGGAAAATGAAAAAAACCTGTCCGCCGCTTCGTTAAATGCACGGGAATTATCCGGAAACGTTGCGGCTTCTTCTGCGTTTGCACCGTAAATAATATAATCTGCCTGAACACTATCTGCATACATCGCAGCTATATTTAGAAAAACTCCGTTTCTGTTCGGCACCCACACAGCCCTTGCTGATTTTAAGCCGAGTTCATCAAATTCAAGGGATTTATCAGGGTTTGTAAGAGCATTATCCGTAACTTCTTTAAGAAAAGGCAATTCAATTATTTTATGTTCAATATTGAATTTTTCCGTAATTTTTTTTGCGTGAAAAATCTCATCACCTGCCGCTTTTTGCCCGTAATCAAAAGTAAGTGCAAGAACAATATCGCACATTTCTTTTGAAACATAAAGGCTGACAAGAGAATCAAGCCCCGAAGAAAGAAGAATTATTCCCTTTTTTTGTTTACTGTTCATTTTCTTCATACTCGCGGAAAATTTCATCCGCTTCTTCTTTTGCACAGGCGGATATTGAATTATCTTTTAAAATTTCAAGCAGTGCTTCTTTGCCTTTAAGGTTATAAAGCGCGCATACTGCATTTTTCACAACTTCGCTGTCAGAATCTGAAAGCATTGTTTTTATAATATCATAAGATTCAACGACACCCGAATTCATTATGCATTCTATAGCATTTATGCGCACCTGCGGAGATTCATCGCGAAGGGCGTTTTTAAAGGCGGACATGAGCCTTTCCGTACTTATAAAATTTATTTTTGCAAGCGCTTCCATTACTCTTTCTTTAAGAAAGGTAAATTTATCAAGAAAATTTTTCTTTGTTTCTAAAATAGTTAAAAACGGGTCAATTGCGCGCATATCTCCAATCATGCCCAATGCCGCAGCCGCAGACTCGCGAACGTATACGGATTTTTCTTCCTCATCCGAAACTATGTTGATAAGGGAATCAACGGCGTTTTTATCTCCGATTTTGCCAAGCGCTTCGGCAGCTTGAAAACGCATTTTATAATTGGCTGTTTTATCGTTAAGGCAGTACAAAAGCGCAGGAATGCACTTTTTATTTTTAAAATTTGAAATTGCTTTTATGCAAATAATTTTTAAATTTATAACTTCATTTAAATCTTTATTTTTGAGATTTTCGGACATTAAAAAATCTATCAAATCGTCCATGTTGCGCTCATCTTTGAGCATGTCTATTTCTTTTATTGTTTCTTTTAAAAGAAACAGACAGTCGGAATTCGTAAGAAAATACCCGAAAAGGCTGCTTAATTCTTCCTTATTGAATTTCTTCTCCGCCTGTGCAAAAAATTCTACCGGATTGCCTTCAGCCTCTTTTAATTTTTGTTCAATTTGTAAAAGCTCGTTGTTCATACGAGCAAGCATACTACAAATTCTGTTTGAATACCAGAGGTTTTTCAGTTTAAAACGAATTGGTTAAATTTTGTAAAGAAGCTCATCCATTTATGTACAAAAAGAGTTTCATTGGTGTTAAAACTATAACGGTGCATTTTTAAGGCAGATATTTTGAGCACGAACTATACCGGAGTAGTTGAAGAAATAAAAAACCGTCTTGACATCGTTGATGTTATATCAAAGCATGTTGTTTTGAAAAAGACGGGGCGCAATTACATGGGCTTGTGTCCTTTTCATAATGAAAAAACCCCTTCTTTTACCGTTACTCCGTCAAAACAAATTTTTAAATGCTTTGGCTGCGGCGAAGGCGGGGATGTTATTTCTTTTTTAATGAAGATTTCAAATCTTTCTTTTGTTGATGTTGTGCGCGAGCAGGCTGTTTCACTTGGAATTGAGCTTCAGGACAAATGGGGTGAAAATTCCAAAGAAAAAAAAGAGGAAATAATCCGTTTAAAAGAGGCTGTCAAATACGCTGTCGAATTTTATTATAACAACCTTCAAAATAATGATGAGGCTCTTTCTTATCTTGAAAAAAGAGGTGCCGGTGAAATTGCCGTCGGCAAATTTTTTCTGGGACTTGCACCCAATTCAAATTTTGAACTAAAAAATTATCTCCGTCAAAAAGGCTTTACAAACGACGAACTTTATAAAGCGGGTTTACTGTATGAAAAAAACGGTGAGTACATTGATAGGTTTAAAAACCGTATAATGATACCTATTTTCGATGTAAATTCTTCTCCCGTAGGTTTTGGCGCAAGAGCCGTTGTTTCGGGGCAAAATCCAAAATATTTAAATTCTCCTGACAGCATAATATACAATAAAAGCGCAATTCTTTTCGGATTAAATAATGCAAAAGAGGCCATTTCCAAGGAAGATTCGGTTATAATTATGGAAGGGTATTTTGATGTAATTTCGGCGCAAATCGCGGGCGTGAAAAACGTGGTTGCATCTTGCGGGACAGCCCTTACTCCGCAGCATATAAAACTTTTGTCAAGATACACTGCTTCAAGAAAAATTTATCTTGCTTTTGATGCGGATAAAGCCGGCAGAAATGCAACAAAAACCGGTGCTGAGGTTATTAAAGAAATTTTTAAAGGGCTTGGTGAAATTAAACAAACGGATGTTTCATACGCAGGCTCAAACAGTCAAAATGTGTGCGAAATTCGCGTGGTTGAACAATTCGGCGGAAAAGACCCCGATGAATACATACGGGAATACGGCGGCGAAAGCTATATGGAGCAAATTAAAAACGCGCCTCTGCTTATAGATTATGAACTTTCTGAGCTTACTAAAAATTATTCAAAAGATATTACTCCTCAAGAAAAAAGTGTTTTAATACAGCAAATAGCTGATATTTTGAAAGAAATACAAAATCCCGTTATTTTGTCCGATTATGTTAGAGTACTCTCTTTTAAAACAAATGTGGATGAAATGATTTTGAAAAACGAAATAAAAAAACTGCAAGACGGCAGTGGTTACTATATTTCAGATAATTCTGCATTATTTAAAAAAACAAACAAGAATAATTTAATTGAAAGACATGCTATTTTAGAATCCAAACTGCTGCAGCTTGGCATGCAGGCGGATACAAAAGAAAAAGTTTCAAAATTTCTTGATTTTACCTCGGATTTTAATCCCAAAAACGAGCGAAACTCTCTAATATTAACTGAATTAAAAGAAATACTAAAAAGCGAAATTGATTTTAGCAATTTGGCAAAAAAACTTTTTTTGAAGTTTTATACTGACAGTGAAACTTCAAAACATTTGACCGATTTGGTTTATGCTTCCGATGAATACCGGAATATGACACAGGATGATTTTGTTTGTTCCATAGTTGAAATTTTCGACAGATTAAAAAAACTTGATAAAAAAATTCAAATTGAAAAATTAAAAAGCCTGTATAATGAGCCAAATGCAACGGAAGAAGAAAAAATAAAGGTTCAAAGAGCTATTATTGAACAGGTAAAGAAGTAAGCAAATGGAGAAAACACGTAAATGACAAGAAAGAAAAATCAAGATTCCGCCCTCGGCGTTATTGATAAAGCAACAGATACAACGGATGACACTTTTTTTGAATCTAATGCGCTTGAAACAGACAATATTACCAATATCATAAGAAATCACGGCATGATCGGCATTGAAGTTGCCATGCAATCTTCTGACTTTGATAAAATTGAAGAAGAAGATACTGATGAAGATTTACAAGCACCTAAGGGCATTTCAATTGATGATCCTGTCAGAATGTATTTGCGCGAAATCGGACGCATTAAGCTTTTAACGGCAGATGAAGAAATAGATCTTGCACGCAAAATTGTAGCCGGCGGCAATCTGGGCGCCATAGCCAAAAGAAAATTGGTTCAGGCAAATTTACGCCTTGTTGTTTCAATTGCAAAAAAATATGTAGGGCGCGGAATGCTATTTTTGGATTTAATTCAAGAGGGCAATCTCGGGTTAATACGTGCCGCTGAAAAATTTGACCACGAACGCGGGTATAAATTTTCAACTTATGCAACATGGTGGATTCGCCAGGCGATAACAAGAGCTATTGCCGATCAGGCAAGAACAATAAGAATCCCCGTTCACATGGTTGAAACAATAAACAAATTAAAAAAAGTTACCAGAAAACTAGCGCAGGAACTTGCAAGAAAGCCGACCGAAGAAGAATTATCCGTTGAAATGGGTATATCGATTAATAAATTAAGAGAAATTATTAAAGTCGCTCAAGAACCTTTGTCGCTTGAAACACCTATAGGCAAGGAGGAAGATTCTCGCTTGGGTGATTTTATTGAAGATAAAGATGCGGATGCACCGGTTAAAACGGTGGCGCATGAACTTTTAAGGGAAGATTTGGCTGAAGTTTTATCTTCATTGTCTCCCCGCGAAAGGGATGTTTTGCGTTTGCGTTTCGGAATGGATGACGGCAGGCAAAGAACACTTGAAGAAGTCGGACAATTGTTTGGAGTTACGCGCGAGCGTATAAGGCAGATTGAAGCTAAAGCGCTCAGAAAATTGCGCCACCCGAATAGAAGCAAACGATTAAAAGAATATATTGAAGTCTGAAAATAAAAGCGGTATTTCAC
>JAJQDG010000206.1 GCA_021202305.1 Candidatus Gastranaerophilales bacterium | reverse complement strand
CTTTTGTTTTATTTCAATTAAAAATTTTTTCTACAAATCCGGTTTTTTAAAAGAAAAAAAACCGGCGCATTTGTTATATGTGTCGGTAATCTTACAACGGGCGGAGTTGGGAAAACTCCCGTTGTTATTGAAATTGCAAATTATCTGGCAAAAAAAAACCGCGTTGCGGTTCTATCGCGCGGCTACGGGGGCAAACTTGATAAAAAACTCGTAAATTTAATTCGCACGTATGATGAAATTTTAATTGATGATGCAAAACTTACGGGAGATGAAGTCAATCTGATTGCAAAACGTGCGGAAAATTTCTGCGTGATAACCTCCAAAGACCGCATTAAAGCCGTTCAATTTGCTAAAGAAAAATTGAATGCAGATATAATTGTTATGGATGACGGGTTTTCAAACCGTAAAATATATAAAGATTTGAATTTAATTCTTATTGACACTAAAAAAAAGTTCGGCACAGGCTGTTATTTGCCGCTTGGGCCTTTAAGAGAGCCGGTTTTAGAGCTTTGCCGCGCGGATAGAATTATTTTTACGGACAAAAATTCCTCCAAAATTCCTGTTGAAATTGCAAATAAATATAACCTGCCCTATACCGTATGCAAAATGATTCCTGAAAAAATTTATAATATTAAAACCGGTGAAATATTGCAAAAAAATATAAAGGTTGCGGCTTTTTGCGGGATAGGAAGTCCCGAACAATTTTATGCACAGCTTTCCGGACTCGGGTATGATGTTATTAAAGAATACAGTTTTGATGATCATGTTGAATACAATCAAAAGATAATTGATGAAATGCTTGAAAATTTAACCGCACTTCCCTTTATAACAACGGAAAAAGATGCCGTAAAACTAAAAAATTTAAAAAATACAGAAAATATCTATGCGCTTGAGTTAAAACCCGACCTTAATTTAGAAGAAATTTTTAATAACGGGGATATGAAAAAACCCAAAAAATGATATGCCAAGCCGCAGTACCTCCCCATGCGGGTGTCATCCACCTGCCCTTCTGCGGGAACGAGTTTATGCCCTGCGGGCAACGCTCCCGCTCCCGCGCACCGGCTCCGCGCTAATCAACAGTTGCGCCTTCTCTTGCCTTGTTCTTCACAAGCCTTAGAAGGCTCACACCGGCCTCGCTGCTTGCCGTAGTGCTTCACGGGCAAGGCTCAACGCCATTGCCCGTATCAGTACCGGCTTCGCGCAAAAAATTTTAATTTTTCGCAAACTAATATAAAAATGTAAATCAGCTTATATCCCATCTTCCGCAGGTGCCGCCCCAGCGGGCAATTATATTGCCTTTAACATCCGTAATTTTGTGTTCCTGACCAACAGGCAGCGGCTCTATATCACCTTCAACAATTGAAATAACTTCGCAGTTGTTAGAACACCCTCTACAGGTACATGTAACGGAATTAAAGTGCATATCTTTTGTTTTCCAGCCTTTAAATTTTGTTTCGGCATTAGTATACTGATGATTTTCCATTGCAAGATATGCCGCACCGATTGCACCCATAGTCTGGTGATTTGGCGGAACTACAACTTTTGTGCCTAATGCTTCTTCAAACGCTTTTACCATTCCCTTATTTGTGGCAACACCGCCCTGAAAAGTAATAATAGGAAGAAGTTCTTTTCCAAGAGCAAGATTTGAAAGATAATTTCTGACTAATGCCTGACAAAGCCCGTAAAGTAAATCTTCAACCGGATATCCGAGCTGTTGTTTGTGTATTAAATCCGATTCCGCAAAAACACCGCATCTGCCGGCTATTCTTGCGGGTGAACCTGATTGCAGGGCAATTGAGCCGAAGTCCTCAATTTTAACATTTAATCTGCCTGCCTGCTGGTCTAAAAAACTTCCTGTTCCGGCAGCACAGACCGTATTCATTGCAAAATCGGTAACAATGCCGTCGCGCAGAATAATAATTTTAGAATCCTGCCCCCCTATTTCAAGAATTGTCTGAACCCCGGGAACTATAACAGAAGCAGCAACCGCATGGGCGGTTATTTCATTTTTAATAACATCTGCGCCGACAAGCGCACCTGCTAAATTTCTTCCGGAGCCTGTGGTACCTACCTGACAAACTTCCCAATCGGTTTTTGCCCTTAAAAGAAGTTCTCCTAAGCCTTTTTGAACCGCTTTTGTCGGCTGTCCGGAGGTGCGCAGCATGTAGCTTTCAACATATTTGCCATTTTCATCAACAACAGCAAGTTTAGTTGTAACAGAACCTACATCTATACCCAAATAAACTTTCATAAGTATATTTTTGTATAAACAAAATTTATTTTCAATAATTTTTAACAAACAATTCAAAATAAGAAGCTGCATGCTTGCAGGCAGGACAATGTTCGGGCGCGGTATTTCCTTTATGGTGATAGCCGCAATTTCTGCACTTCCATATAACTTCTTTTTCTCTTTTGAAAACTTTATTTTGAATTATATTTTCCATTAAATCCAAATATCTTTTTTCATGGATAATTTCAACTTCAATTATTTCATTTATATTGTCTGCAATTTCAGAATATCCTTCACTTTCTGCTATTTCAGCAAAAGCAGGGTACAATATACTGCTTTCTTCATGCTCTCCGTTTGCTGCAAATTCCAGATTTTTCAAAGTGCTGTTGTTCAGCCCCATAGGATATGCCGCCTCTATAACCGTAATCGGGGCATAATCTTCGCCCAGAAAATTAAAAAATCTTTTAGCATGCGCTCTTTCATTGTCGGCAGTTTCAAGAAAAATACTTGAAATTTGCTCATATCCTTCCTTTTTCGCAATTTTTGCAAAATAAGTATATCTGTTTCTTGCGGCACCTTCGCCGATAAAGGCTTTCATAAGACATTGTTGAGTTTTTGAATTATTTTTTGCTTTTTCCATTTTTTCTCCTTAATATTTGTTAACAATATTATGCTAAGGCATAAAGTTTTCTTTGCAATTACCGATTATTCTAGTAAGGAAGGTAAGATTTTTCAGGAGAAGATATGTCAGAATTTACAATTGCAGGATACACCATAGAAACCCAAACCATATATAACGCTCTGGTTGAAGCAGGCGTGGATTCTGCTGATGATTTAAAGAAAATTGACCTCAATAGTGATATGACTATAACTGAAGATGAATTAGTCGAATTTACAGAGTCGCAGGAAGAAGAAGATGATGAAACAACCGGAACCGGTTCAACTTCAACAGCTTCATCAAATTTAGATACACAAATTGAAGCGTATAATTCCATGATTAACAGTTTGGAAGCAGCTACAAATAAGCTCATTTCAGAACTTGGTGTATGCGATGACCTTGAAGAAATGGCGTCTATAGAACAGCAAATTGCTTCAAACAATGACGAAATTCAAAGTTATGAGAATAAAATTTATAATCTTCTTGTTTCTTCTGAAAATTCAACAGACACATCAACTTCAACTTCAACATACGCTACAACCGGCACAGGTATAGCAGGTACAACTGAATTTGGCAGTTCCATAGTGTCCATTGCGGAATCATACGTCGGACAATTAAAAGAATCGGACGGCTCATACTTAGCTGTTACGGGCGGACGCTCGGAAGCCTGGTGTGCGGATTTTGTTACTTATGTTGTTAAGCAGGCGGCAAGCGAAACAGGAACCGATTTGAACGGCTTTGGTTCTTCAAGCGTTTCAGGGTTAAAAGCATGGGGCGAAGCCAACAATTGTTATGGAGATATTACAGGCATGTCATCTTCCGAAAGAGCAGCATGGATTGTTGAAAATGTATCTCCAGGGGATGTCATGATTCAAAAAAGCAACGGTGCTTCCCATACGGGCATTGTTACCGCCGTATATGCAGACGGCAGCTTTGATACGGTTGAAGGAAATACTTCAGACCAATGTTTAGAGCGTCATTACAGCGCAGACAGTTCTAAGCTTTCAGGATTTATTGATATTACATAAATTATTTTTAAGCCTGAATTATTCGGGCTTTATTTTTGAAAAGCTTGCAAATAAGTTTATATTCGCAAAAGGCACAGTTATCCTTTGAATATTCAGGCTCAAAACTAAGCGATTTAATTCCGTTTATCGTATTATGAATTTTTTCTTTTATTTTTTCATTATCAATACAAATTTCATCAGGCGAAGATATTCTGCACCCCTCCTCAAAGAAAACAAGGGCGCAGCTGCCTATTTTTTCATCCTGATGAAGCGTTTCATATAAAAATTTATAAAAACATAATTGATTATAGTAATTTTCATCCTGTTTAATTTTTTTATAAGAACCGGTTTTAAAATCATAAATATGAATTTTGCCTTCACTATCTTTTGAAATTCTATCCGCAAAACCTTTTAAAATGCACCCTTCAAATTCAAGTTCCATACGGCATTCAGCTGATATAATATTTGAAGGAGAAAATTGAGTAAAGGCGTAAAAGTTTTTTTCAATTGAATTTTTTCCGCGGCTGATAAAATCTGCCCTCCTTTCCGGAGAAGAAAATTCAAATTTGTTTGTTTCCTTGCAAAAATTTTCAAACATTTCATCTTTGGTACCCCAGGCTCCCTTTTTAATTGCATTATTTGTCATAAATTCTATTGCGCCATGGATTGAAGAACCGTATGAAAGTATATCTTTATCTTCAATAAAAACGGGAATTTTAAGAATATCCGAATACAAATACTGAAGCGGGCAATTTATATATTTATTTAGTGAAGTTTGGCTGATAACAAGATTTTCCACTCTTGTCTCAAGTTCTTTTTTATAATCTCCGGAAAATTCCGATACTTTTAAATCTTTTATCGTTTCGTCAATTTTTGCATTTTCATCAATTTGAAAAAACTTGTTTTCAACAAGTTCATCTGCTTTCGGGAAAAGATTTGATATATATTTCGTCGCACTCTGGCTGACACCGTTAAATGCGTTAGAATAGCTTAAATGCAGCCCGTATTTTGCCCTTGTTATTCCCACAAAAAGCAGCCTTTTAAGCTCTGCATCCAGATTTAAATCTTTATCTTCGGTAAATTTTGATTTTTTTACGGGTAAAGCGAGTTCTCTATTTCCGGAAGATGCCTTTTCAAAAGCTTTTGAAGTCAAATTAGGCATAAAAACATGCTCAAATTCTCTGCCTTTTGAGCCATGGTATGTTAAAAGCCTTACGGCTTCCGTTTTAAGCTCGTTATTTTTCAACTCCATTTTAATGTCCTTGACGTAATAAGTATCAAGATGTTTTACAAAATCGTTTAAACGGGCGCCTTTATGAAGCATTGCATAAGAACGCGCTTCATCAATTAAACGGTTTAGCGCGGAAATATTTTCAAACCGTTCATTTTCATTGTTTGAATAATATTCTAAAATTCCTGA
>JAJQDG010000033.1 GCA_021202305.1 Candidatus Gastranaerophilales bacterium | reverse complement strand
TTCTATAACCGATTGCCAGTTTCCTTCGGCATTTTGTCTTAATAATGTAACGGAATCATACCAGAGAGTTTTTTCACCCTCATTAAACCAGCGCCACTCGTTTGCAAACGGCAAAAGAACAAAGGTTTTAACGCCAAGCGCTCCTGCCATGTGTACGGGGGAAGAATCAATTGAAACAAGAAAATCCACATTCTTTAAAATTGCTGCCGTGTCATCAAAATCATTTATATAATTATACATATCAACTATATTCGGATATTTTTCTGCCTCAATATGAGAATCATCCTTTTGAATTGAATAAAAAACAGCGTTTTCTTTATATTTTTCAAACAAAGGTTCAAAGGCATCAAGGGGCATAGACCTGTTAAAAAAGGTTCTTGTGCCTTCTCTGTTGCCATGCCAGTTTATTGCAATTTTTAATTTATCGTGATTAAAAAATTCATTTTTAAATTTTTTAATCAAATCTTCATCCGCTTTTAAAAAACCTCCGGTATCCGGCACTATACGGTTAAAATCAAGATTAAAAAGTTTCAAAATATGCATTGGCGCAATTGCATAATCATAGTCCGTAAAAACGGAGGAAGAATTTAAAATTTCTAATTCCGGATAAGTTCTTTTAAAAATTTTATGCAAAGTTTCAGGCAGAAGAATATATATTTTTTTGAATTGACCCTTTAAATATTGAAAATAACGCGCGTACATAATCATATCTCCAAGCCCGCCGGTTGTAAATATGCAAAGCGTTTTTTTCATTTGCATGGTGCCGTCCCATTCATTTTTATAATAATAAGGCATTATAACGCTCATATGATTTGAATAAAGGGGATAACCGTTTTTAAAATCTTTTAACATCATATAACTCATGGAAAGAGAATATTTAGGCTGGGGCGATTTTGGATTTTGCACAACCGCTTTTTTTAAATATTTTATGGAATCGTCAAATTTGTGCATTTTTCTGGACATTATACCAAGGTTGAAATTGGGCGAGAAAAAATCCTTTAATGACAGCGCTTTTTTGTATGCACTGAAAGCTTTTTGCCAGTCGCCCAATTCTTCATAAATAAGCCCGATATTATTCCAGGCAACATAATCATCAGGAGAAATTGAAAGAAGTATATCAAAATAAGAAAGCGCAATGTCAAATTTTTTCAGTTTTTGGGCATAACTTGTTATATCTCTCAAGGCGTGGACATTTTTAGGATTATTTTCAAAAATTAAGAGTTTTAGCCCGAGCATAGCTTCATCGTTGTGTTTGGATAAAAGAGCTTTTTCAAGTATTTTTGCATATCCGTCATTATATTTTTCTACAATTTAAGATATTAAATGAATTTGCGCATCATTATATTTTTTTAAATAATAATAGCAAGCACCCAATTCGCCTTCTGTTTCGGGTGTTTTTTGTTTTTCAAAGGCATTCAGCAAAAAAATAAGCGCATCTTCATATTTTTTTAATTTACAAAGAGTTTTGCCTTTAAGCAAAAGCGCCTCTGTATCGTTTGGATTTTCTTTTAAAAAAATATCAAGGGCATTGCTCGCTGCAGCAAAATCGCCCCCTTCAAACAGTTTCCTTATTTTTTTCATCAGATGTTTCCATAAGTAATTTGTGAGCGGTTTTTACAACGTTTTTAACGGTAAAACCAAATTTTTCAAATAATATATCCCCTGGTGCCGAAGCGCCAAAATCGTCCATAGTAATAGAAAGCCCCTTAACCCCCATATATCTGCCCCATCCAAAACGGCTCAGGGCTTCAATTACAAGGCGTTTTTGATTACAGGACGGAAGAACGCTTTCTTTATATTCTTTTGTCTGTATTCCAAAAAGCTCCATAGAAGGCATAGAAACAACTCTTGCATCAATGTTTTCTTTCATCAATTCATTTGCAGAATCAAGTGCAAGAGAAAGCTCGGAACCCGAAGCAATAATAATTAAGTCAGGATTTTTCTTTATTTCTTTTTTAACAATATATGCGCCTTTTATAGCATCATCCCCCGTATTTTCAAGCTGAGGAAGATTTTGGCGGGAAAGAACAAGCGCAACAGGTGTTTTTTTACTTTGCAAAATGTATTTCCAGCCTGCCATTGTTTCTTTTGCATCGGCGGGTCTAAATGTAATAAAATTAGGCATTGATCTTAACATTGCAAGGTGTTCAACAGGTTCATGCGTGGGGCCATCCTCGCCTACTCCGATTGAATCATGCGTAAAAATATACGTAACGGGCAAATTCATTAAAGCGGAAAGGCGCGCCATAGGCTTTAGAAAATCGCTAAAAACAAAGAAAGTGGATATAAATACACGAAGTCCGCCATAGAGCATAATTCCGTTTGCAATTCCTGCCATTGCCATTTCGCGTACGCCGAAGTGAATATTTCTGCCTTTATAATTTTCAGAGGAAAAACTGCCGGCATCTTTCATTTCCGTTTTATTTGAAGGTGCTAAATCCGCCGAACCTCCGATTAAATTTGGAATTTTATCCTTTAATTTATTTAAAATTCCGCCCGACGAATTTCTTGTTGCCGCGGCTTTTGTATCTGTTTTCCAAATTTCTTCATCATTCAGAAGATTTGTATAATCAGAATTAAAATATTTATCCCAAAGAGGTTTCATTTCCGGAAATTTTTCAAAATATTCTGTTTTTTTAATTTCATATTCTTTTTGTTTTTCCAGCTTTTTATCCAAATACTGTCTGCAATTTTGATATATTTCATCAGGAACAAAAAACGGTTCTTTGTATTCCCATTTAAGAGTTTTTCTTAAATCACAAATATTTTCTTCGCCCAGAGGCTCCCCGTGGGAAGAAGGTTTCCCCTCTTTTTTGGGACAGCCGTATCCTATTTTTGTATTAATTTTAATAAATGAGGGCTTATCTTGTTTCTTGGCGCGGGCAATTGCCTTGCTTATTTCATCAATATTATTGCCGTTTTTTACGGTTTGAACATAAAAACCGTATGCTTCCATTCTTTTTAAGGTATTTTCTTTGAAAGCTAAAGAGCAATTGCCTTCAATTGTTATATCGTTTGAATCATACAAAACAATTAATTTTTTAAGTTTCAAAGTTCCGGCAAGCGAAAATGCCTCATTTGAAACGCCTTCCATCATACACCCGTCGCCCAGAAGGACGTATGTATAATTATTAATTATATCGTACCCTTGTTTATTAAAAATTGCTGCAAGATGAGCCTCGGCTATTGCCATACCGCAAGCCATTGAAGCACCCGCACCCAAAGGCCCCGTTGTTGCTTCAATTCCCCTTTCGGGGCTGCATTCAGGATGCCCCGGGGTATTTGAGCCGAATTGTCTAAATTTTTTTATATCCTCAATAGTTATATCATATCCGAAAAGGTGATTTATTGAATATAAAAGCATGGAACCATGACCTGCGGACAAAATAAACCTGTCGCGATTTTGCATTTTCGGGTTTTCGGGGTTAAAATTCAGGTGATTTGCGTAAAGAGAAAAAACAATCGGGCTTGCGCCTAAAGGCATCCCGGGGTGCCCCGATTTTGCTTTTTGTATTGCATCTGCGGATAAAATGCGCATTGCGTTTACTGTCTGCTCGTCTGTCTTTCTCATCTTTTTACACTCCCTTATAAATATATCATAAAAATTATTTATAATCAGTATTTTAGAAAGATAGGCTCAAAATAACTTATTAAAAGGGAATGGTATCATCAAGCATAAATTTAAACATTTGATATTCATCGTCTGCTTTTTGGTCTTTATTTGCTTCATATTTGGCTTTTTCTTTTTCCATGCGTTCTTTTTCTTCAGGCATTTCTGTCTTCAATTGAATAACGCTTTTGCCCTCTGTGCGGTCTTTTTTTCCTAAATTTAATTTTATGCCGTCAATTAACCCGTAATCTTCTTCGGGTTTATACATGCCAAAAGTCAGCGCATGGCATTCAAGCGCTGTAAATAATAAAAACAAAACTAAAATCTTTTTCATAGTTTTATACTAACACAAAAAGAGGCGCTTTTTTTAAAAAAGCGCCCGGTGTAAAAACCAAATTATTAACTTTGGCCACCACCACCTTTTTTCGGGAAACATCTTTCTTCCTTAATGGCTTTATATTCTGCTTCTACATCTTCAACAACAGAAAGATTTTTTAATATTGTTTTTAAGGATAAAATGCCTGATAAATTTTTTGCAATTTCATAATCCTGCGCCATATTTTCAGGAAGGTTTCTGTAAAAATTAATTTGAAATTCTTCGGCTAAATTTTCATCCATTCCTAATATTCTCAAAATCATTTGAACTCTTTTATAAAGACAGCTTTTATATTTTCTTACTTTTGATGTCCATAACTGGTCTATCCCCCACATTTTAAACTGCATGGCAACACCGGATAAATTTCCGGCAAATGCGTCATCAGATAAATCGGGAACCATAGAAATTTGAAAAATAAAATTTAAAAGATGCCGGATTTGCCCTAATACTCCTTCAATATTTGAATTTTTAATAACCCATTGCATACTTGCGCCAATCGGAAGATTTGCCACCTTGTATTGATTAATCTGGTTTATTTCTTCCTTTCCGAGCTTGCCGCCCGTAACTGCAAGTATTGCATTGGAGATAGATTGAAGGTCGTCCGTGTTATTTGAAATCATTAGATTTAAGGAATCTAAAAGCCCGAGTACCATTTGAAAATCCCCGTATCCGTCGTCATTATTTAATGATTGAATAACCGGAATTTGCCCCATGCAATGCTTTTTCTTTGCGGTAAAATTAATTGAGTTTGAAAATCCGTCAAAAATGTAGATATAAACTTCATCCCATACATAAACCCTTGTTTTATGGTTTCTGTTTTCAATATAATCATGAAAATAGACCGCGCAAAGGATATTTTCTTCAATTGAATTATCGGAAACCATAAAGGTTTTGGTAGGCTCAAGCCGTTTAAATTTTACAGGCGAATCTTCATTTTTATCCGCATAAATAAGCTGATATGCAATTCCATACGCAGACATATCCCCGCCGAGGTGATAATCAAGTTCATCTGCATGGTTTATTTTATTAATTTTTAAAACGGCGTCAAAAACTTTTTTATATTCATCAAGCCCAATTGAATAACTTGCAGGTTTTCCGAAAGTATAGCCCGTTGCAACATCTGTTATATATTTTGCCATATTTACGTTAATTGAATAGTTCGGACGCCCCTGAACAGCATTTTGTTTTATTATTTCGTTTTTGCCGTCATAATAATCGCCAAGCGTTTTTCTTTCGTTTAAAATAGAATTTTTATATTCAATAAGCCACATGCTTACGTTATAAGCATTAATTTCGTTGTTATCCGCAATAATTTTATACATCAAAACCTCCT
>JAJQDG010000069.1 GCA_021202305.1 Candidatus Gastranaerophilales bacterium | reverse complement strand
AATACAAAAACAATAAAGACTTTATCATCCTTGCAATTATTGCTTCCTGCATGGCAAATACCCACTACTTTTTAATAATAATTCTTTTTAATATCTTTATCTATTCACTTTTTGTTCTTGATAATAAATCAAAACTCAAATTCTTTCTTGTAAACCTTTTTGCAGCCTTAACATTCCTTCCTTATTTTCTTTTAACCTCTTTAAATCAAGCTCTTTTAAATGAAGGGTTTAATGTGATGCCGGTATTTAAGCCGCTTTGGCTGTGGTACACAGTGCAGTCCTATTTTTCAAACAGTATAATTCCCGTTTTTGCAATTATTCTTTTTGTTCTTCTTTTAATACCAAAAATAAAAAACAAACTTATAAAAGATAATACTGCCCTTCATCTTTTTATTTTTTCCGTATTTACCGTTTTTTCGCTTTTTATAACAGCTCAAATATTTTCAATTTATATAAGACCTGTTCTTAGAATTTATTACCCTGTTATAGTAACGGCATTTTTATCCGTTATTGTTTCTTCCGTCTTTTTTCTTTCATATAAAAATAAATTCATAAAGCTATTTATTTTCCTTGTTTTTCTTTTTAACGGTATTTTTTGCGTTTCGGGTGTCGGCATGTACCTGAATAAAGACAGTCATCTTGTTCTTAGAATGGAAGAAATAATTAAATTTTTACTGCATGATTCAAATCAGTATATCAATGAGGGTAAAGATATATCGCTTGTGGTTATTGATTTTTCGGAATATTTAAAATATTATAAATTTCCTGAAAAAATAACAAAAGAACAGGTTGTATGCAAAACTAACGACAGTTTTTCCGGGCTGTACCGCAATTTAATACAAACCGATACGGATATTACATATATCATGCTTGCTTCAAATTCAAATATGCTCAATTTTGTAAATTATTTTAAAATAGGATATAATATTTCCTCCGTCAAGACGGATAAAGGAGTTATTTTAGCAAGAATGACAAGATTATGATAATGCACAAAAACCGTACCGCTAATTTGACAAAACTCTCTTAAAATGGTTAAAATTAACTAAAAGGCGCTTTAAAAAATGGAAAAAGAGCTTGAACAAATCAGACAAAAATGTCTTAACTGCACAAAATGTTCTCTTTCAAAAACAAGGCACAATGTTGTTTTTTCTGACGGAGTTCCAAATAATAAACTTGTTCTGGTGGGTGAAGCCCCCGGATATTATGAAGATATGAAGGGAATTCCCTTTGTGGGCAAAGCGGGGCAGCTTTTAGATAAAATTTTTGACTGCGTCGGGCTTTCAAGAAAAAAAGATGTCTATATTATGAATACAATAAAATGCCGCCCGCCCGAAAACAGAAATCCGCTCCCCGAAGAAAAGCGGGCATGCAGAGAATATTTAGATGCCCAGCTTGAAATTTTAAAGCCTAAAATTATTTTAATTTGCGGCAATGTTGCGCTTGAGAGCCTTTTAGATTTGCCGTACGGCATAACGCGCGCAAGGGGAAACTGGTTTGAAGGAAAATACAACAGCAAAATGATGCCGATTTATCATCCTTCATATCTTTTAAGAAATAATTCAAGGGAAAAAGGTTCTCCAAAGTGGCAGATGTGGCAAGACATAAAAGAGGTAAAAAGAGTGTATGAAAGCTTATAAAATTTTGACGTTCATTATAATATCCGGAGTCAATCTGCCATGTTTTTCAACGGTGAGCAAAACTTTTGAAGGCAGCGATATTAATGAAATAAAAGCGGGTATTTCAAAATATATTTTGACAAAAGGAGGAACCGTAAATCATAACGGGTCTTATGACAATAATACATTTCAAGCAGCGGAAGTTATCCGCCAAAACCGTACAAATTATACCCTTTTATACACGTTTAACCTTACTGAAACGCCAAACGGCACAAAACTTGATTTGCAGGCAAACAGGGTTTATTCGGGTACTGCTGCACCTTTAAGTCTGGATGAAGAACAAAAATTAATGGAAAATATTTCATCTTCCATAACGGGCAGATTTTTATACGGACTCGGGTTTGATTTTGAATATTACAATTCTTCAAACGGCAGAATAAAGGCTCCAAAAGGCAGAGAAACCGGAATAAAATTAACCGCCGTAAAATATGATGCGCTAAAACAAGGCTTGCAAACGGGCGACATAATTACGGAAATAAACGGAATACCCTTAAAAGACATTCCTTTAAGTGAATATGCGGTAATTTTACATGCCAAAAGCTTGTCGGACAGCATTACCCTTACCTACAAAAGGGGAGATAAAACAGGCAGAGTAACTCTTTCTCCAAGATTAAATACAACAAGAGTATTCTAAATCATGAAATTGTTGACATTTTTGACATTTTTATATATAGTTATCGAAAAAGGTAAACTGGCTTTATCGGAATAAAAAGGATAGGAGAAAACAAAGTCATGAAAAAGCTTCTTGCAGTTACAGTTGCAATGTGTGCCCTTTCTTCCGTTGCTTTAGCTAAGCCCGCAGGCTTGGAAGGCAAAACGGAAGCTTATGCGCATCCTACATTGTTTAAATCACAGGCTCAAACGCTTGTTGATGCTGATTCAACCTACATCGTAGGCGGAAAAATTTTAAAATCAAAAAACAAGATTACCGTAGGCAACAAAGACAACGTTTACGTTAAATCTTGGGCAAAAGATGTCTTAGACATCATCAAAGAAAGCCAAATGAAAGCCGGCGCAACGTCTTTCAATCCGAAAGCTCCGACATTGCGTTCAGAAGTTGCTACCATATTGGCTGAAGGCTTAAATGTTGAAGCCCCCGCAAATTACAAACCGTATTCTGACATTCAGGATGGTTACTGGGCAAAAGATTGGATTTACAAAGTTACCGAAAAAGATATCATGATTGGATATCCTTCAGGCGTATTTAAACCTGATCAACCCATTACAAAAGCTGAAGTTTTTGCTACAGTTGCAAAAATTATCAACATCGACCACTCAGCTGTTGATGTTCCGACATACAAAAACCAAACAATGCAGTATATCCCGACCTGGGCATACAGTGCAACAAATGAAGTTATTGCTTCTAATTTGTTAGATGCTGTTCCCAATTCAAAGGGCGTTATCGAAAATGAATACCTCTCAAAAGAGCAGGTAGCATATCTTGTTGCTTCTTTGAGAAAGAATTTAGCTGCACTTCAAAGCGGTTCTGCTGTTTCAGGCGAAGCAACTGCTTCTTCTTACGGCGTTACTACTGTTAACGTTAAATTGTTAGACAGACTTTCAGCTAAAACTTCAAATATCGGCGAATGGTTCACAGCTAAAACAACCGAATCGGTTGTTGTTGACGGCACTACATTCCCCGAAGGTTCAATTGTCAGAGGTGAAGTCGTTGCAGTTCAAAGACCCGGTGTTCATGAATCAGGCTACATTAAAGTCAAATTCAACTACATTAAAAACGGCGATTGCAAAAAATGCTTGCCTAAGCAGATTGCTTCAGCTTCAGTTGACGATCTTAAAAATCCAAACATCTTAGCAAGATTATTGGGCGCTCCTTTAACAATCGTTGGTCGTGCTGCAGGTGTTGTAGGCAGATCAGCCGGCACAATTGCTAACGTTACAGGCAACGGCGTTGAAGAAGTCGGCGATGAATTAGCAAATACTCTTGTTGAAACATTCACCCTCCATGCAGGGCGCGGTGCAGCAAGCCTTGGTAATTCAGTTGTAACAATCCT
This sequence comes from Candidatus Gastranaerophilales bacterium, assembly GCA_021202305.1. Taxonomy (GTDB): domain Bacteria; phylum Cyanobacteriota; class Vampirovibrionia; order Gastranaerophilales; family Gastranaerophilaceae; genus Galligastranaerophilus_A. Next base: position 19,584 of record JAJQDG010000069.1, on the reverse strand, counting down.
CAAGGGTGTATACGACATTACTAAAGTTTGTGTATCAGGCGTGTTTGGTGTAATTTATGAAGTTGGCGACGAACTTATTTATGTTCTCGTTCCTTCGCTTTCTAATTCATCAAGCTTGAATCCTAACGAAGAATTGACAATTGTTTTCTAATTGTTAATTAATAAATTGAAAACCCCTTCGATTAATTTCGAAGGGGTTTTTCATACGTAAAGAGGTTTTTGCTTGCCTAGCTTTAATTTGCATGATAAACTTAGGTGGTAGATAAAAGGAGAAAAACAATCGTAAGAGAAGACACAAAGTCCCGTGAACTTGTAAATGAAGGCATTAGAGCCCGCGAGGTGAGATTAATTGATGATGAGGGGGTAAATCACGGTGTTGTTCCCACATCTAAGGCGTTAGAGCTGGCAAAAGAAAAAGATTTGGATTTGGTTGTTGTGTCCCCTAATCAGGCTCCGCCCGTTGCAAAAATAATTGATTGGGGTAAGTATAAATACGAAACCGAAAAACGTGCAAAAGAAGCTAAAAAAAAGCAGCATGTTGTTGAAGTTAAAGAAGTTAAAATGCGTTATAAAATAGACACCCATGATTATGATGTACGCATGAGGGCAGCCAGAAAATTTTTATCCCAGCAAAATAAAGTAAAATTGGTTATTATGCTGCGCGGGCGTGAAATGCAGCATAATAAGCTTGCATTTGACCTTGCAAACAAATTTTTAGCTGAAATTTCGGATATTAATCCTGTTATTGAAAGAGCGCCCATGCTTGAGGGCAGAAACGTTGTGGCTGTTTTATCGGCATCTTTAAAGTAGTTTAATGCGGTCTTTAAATTATAAAGACCGCAAAATTTTTAAGCCGCGCCGTTATTCAAGAGGTCATGGATGTGAATAATGCCTATCGGTTTTTTATTTTCCACGATAAATATATTTGTAATCTTTTTATCATGCATAATTTTGACAGCTTCTGATGCCATAGTTTCTTTTGATATGGTTTTTGGATTTTTGGTCATTAAATCAATGGCAGACTTTTCAAGAATTTTAGGCGATAAACACCTTCTTAAATCGCCGTCTGTCAGCATGCCTGTCAGTTCGCCTTTTTGATTTGTAAATCCTACACACCCTAAACGTTTTGATGTCATTTCCAGTAAAACTTTTTGCATATTTGAATTTTCATCTAATAATGGCATTTCGCTATCTTTATGCATAATATCGGAAACTCTTTGTAAAATAGAGCCTAATTTGCCGCCGGGGTGTCTTTTATTAAAATCGGCTTTTGTAAACCCTTTTCTTTGAATAAGTCCTGCTGTCAAAATATCGCCCATTACAAGCGTTGCAGTAGTAGAATTTGTCGGAGCAAGCCCCAGCGGGCAGGCTTCCCCGTTATCGGGAAGGGTTAAAACAATATCACTTGCTTTTCCAAGCGAACTTTCAGGATTTTTTGTTATAGCAATCAATTGAATGCCAAACCTTTTGCAATAATTCAAAATATCGGCAAGTTCTTTTGATTCGCCCGAATTTGAAATAGCGATAACAACGTCGTCTTCTGTTATCATGCCAAGGTCGCCGTGGCTTGCTTCGGCAGGATGTACAAAAAATGAAGGAGTGCCGGTTGAAGCGAGCGACGCTGCAATTTTTTTGCCTATATGACCGGATTTTCCCATGCCGGTAATGATTATTCTGCCCTTTGAATTTTGCATTACATCAAGCGCCAGAGTTAAAGTTCCATTTAAACTGTCGCGGAGCTTGATTATAGTGTCAATTTCGCTGTTTATTGTTTTAACGGCGCAATCTATATCACTTTTGGTGCATGTATTTATCATACAAGGATTATACTACAAAACAAATTGAAATAAAAAATTATAAATTATTATATACCGCCTCTATTGCGCTTAAATTTGCCCTTGTTTCAGGATTATTTGTAAAAGTATTTGTTAAAGAGGCAATTAAATCCGTTAATTTGTACGTAAATGCGGCAGTGCCGTCCCCGCCTGATTTATGAGATATTTCATGGAGCCATGTTGAAATAAGTTCATGAAAGCTTGCTTCATCTAAATGCCCTTTGTCAATCCAGTGTCCGTCATATTGCTTTGTGTATTCGCCGGAAATAATTGCTTCACCGAGGGTGTTTTTTGATATTTCTTTGGTTCTGTCAAATACATAACGCGGTTTTGCAACATCTTCAGGCGTTATTAAACGTAAATTTTCAAGGCTTGTTTCTGTTTGACTGACTAATCCGTTTGAATATCTTTCCGGATTTTTGGAAAGCGCTTTTAGTGTAATTTTTGTAAGTTCATCTGCCTTTTTAATATCATCCGTACCTATTGAAGCCATTTCTTTATCAAGGAACGCTATTAAATCGCGCGTAAATTCCTCAGCATCAATATTTTGACCTGAACTGCGCAAACCTGAATATTTTTTAGCAAATTCACATTCTTTGAAAGACGATTTTTCAATTTTATACAAAATGTCGTTAACATCGAACAAATCATCTATGCGGATACATTTTCTTGCATTTCTGTATATATCCTGCAGTTGAGTGGCGCTTGTTTTATCCATACCTTCTTGAATTACTTTAGTTGCTTCTTCTAAAAGTTTCAGTTTTTTAACTTCAACTTCGGTTGGTTCAATTGCTTTATGGGTTGAAGATAATTGTGATATGTCGCTTATGCTTGGCATGCCGACCTTTCCAAGTGAAAGCTCATTTGGCAAAACCTTGTATCCCATACCTTGTACGTGCTGAACAACCGCTTTATCATTGTGAAATCTGTTTAACTGGCATATTTTATCTTTGCTGAAATCAATACCCAGACCCCTGTTATTTGCGCTTTCCAAAAGCGCTTCAATGAAGGATTTCATTGCTTTTTGACTTTCGCCAAATTCAGTTATATTCCAATGAGCTTTTGTTTCAGATATTGCTTTTACTAATTCTTCATCCGACATATCACGGGCAAAATATTTTGTTAAATCGTATACATCTTCAGATGTAAAATATTCTCTATCTCTGCCTGTATTAAATATTTTGCCTGTAAGTTTTTCAAATTCTTCACTGTCCGGTTTGCGCTTGAAAATTAAAGATAAACCGTCCATACTGTCATCCCACGCCCCACTTTTGCCGAATTCAAATCTTTGAGTCATATACAGGTTGCCTTTTTCATTTGGTCTTAATATTTTAAAACCAAAACTCGGGTTTTCAAAATTTAACCCTTGAAAATCGGGATTATTGGAATGTTTGAAGAAATTCATTGATTTAATCAAAGATTCAACAAGCCCTTTATCTTCCGTTGTAAATTCAACATAGTTGCCGTCTAATACGCCTTTAGCCTTATCTATTCTTTCAACCAGAGAACCGTCTTGAGCAGAAAAATCTTTTATCCAGTCGGCGCTTGCATATCTTATATTTTTTGTTTTATTTTTTGCAAGTAAATTTGTAGCTACAATTCTTGAACCTTCGCCAAAGCCGCCCGCATTATACGGGCTTTCTCCGAGTTTGTTGCCTGAACCCATTTCTAACAGGCTGCTTACATCATAAACGCCGTTTCCTTCAACTCTAACGGTGTATCCATTCAGCCCTTTTTTAACCGATAATCCGACGCCATCCAGCGTGTAGCCGTTTGCATCATAGAAATTTTGCATTATATCTCTTGAAATTTTTTCATTAGACCAATTTGTTGAATTCGTGCCGTAGTTTAATGCTATATGTGAAGAATCAGTTTCGCCTATGCGCATAAATTGTTTTTTTGCGGCATTATCAAGAGAAGCTTCAGAAATTGCTTTCCGGCTATTCGGTTTTTTAACCGGAGAAATTTCAATATCTTCGCCCCTTTTGAATTTGGCTATTAAATCTTGTACAAAATTATTTTTCTTTTTCGGCGTAATTTCTTGCGAGCAATCTTCAAACGGGAATAACTTTTTAAAACTTCTTTTTGCACCTTCTGCTTTAACTTTGCTATTTGGCAATAAGGGGTCGTATGAAAGTTTGGCATTATCGGCAATTTCCTGATAGCGGGCAATATTTTGTTTTTTTAAGGCTTCAAAATTCTCATCGCTTTCAGAAAGTGTATCAATTTTTCTTTTTAATGTTTTAATTGTTTCATTTAATGCATCTATAGCCGCGGAATTGTCCTTTTTTGTTTGTGCAAGCTGATCTTCCAGTTTTTGTACATTCCCGCCGGAGGCGGCAAGCTGACTTTCTAATTTTTGCACATTTCCGTTGGCACCTGCAAGCATAGATTGCAAGTTTCCAATTTCATTTGTTTTGCCTTTTAATAAAGCACCCATTACGCCTGCTATGACTGCTGCTGAAGAAAGCGTGATAAAAGCGGTTTTGCCGGCAGAAAAACTAATATTGCACCTAAGAGGCGCCTTGTACGTATTTAACGGCACTTCATTTATCTCTTTGCTTTTTTCAAATGAATCCGCTTCTTGTTCTGGAATTTTAACCCCGGGGTTTGGTATTGTTTTTAGACTGTCTATGTATGCGTTTGTAACCTGACTTAATTCCATTTATATTTAATTCCTTTTAAATATAAAAAAACGGGTTGTTTATTATTCATGACAAAAAAATAAAAATTATTAAAAAATATTACATAAATGAGAATGCCTTAAAAAACCCAAAAATGCGGAAATAAGCTTATGCCGGACTCCGTCCATGGCGGGAGGCGGGTGCTGCTTGCTCATATTTTTTGCAAATTTAAAAATCAGCTTGTCTTTCTGTATTCTTCAGGTGCATCTTCTCTTTCTTGATTCCACCTGTCAAGCCCCATTTGTTTGCGCACTAAGCCTATCCCCACATGTACGCGCCATTCATCCATTTTTAACTGGGCTGCAAGGATTTTATGACACCCTATCGGCGGAAGCGGAAGCAGCGGTTCATATAGATTTTTGATTGCAGTGAGTTGATCCGGAGTGAGCGCGAGCTTTCTTTTGGGCATTTGAACTTTAGGAAGCATTAGCTTTTGTCTTACTAAATTAATGCCAAAAAATACCTTTTTAGGCTCTAAATTAATTGCCGCTGCAATAACTTCATGGGCATCCGGATTTGGAAGCGGAAGCATCTTTTTATACATTTCTTCAATTTGCATAAGCTGTTCTTTATTGACAAGAAGTTGTTTTGGTCTTTGCGGCGGACGTCTTTTATTAAAATTGTTTCTGTTATTGTATCCGTTGTTATTATACCCGCCCTGCGGACGATTTTGATTATAGGGACGCCTTGGACGGTTGTCCTGACGGTAGCCGTCTTGACGCTGATATCCGCCGCCTTCCTGCCTTTGATAATTATTGTCGCGCCTTTGATAATTATTATCGCGATTATTGTAGTTATTATATGTCCGCCTGTTATCGTTGTTATACGGGCGCTTGTTATATCTTTGCTGCTGGGGTTGAGCATTATCACTTCCGAAACTGTAACTTCTCGGATATTCTGTACCAGTTTGTACGGGTTTTGCTTCTGAGATGACCGCTTCTGCTTTATCGGGATATAAACAATCGGGGCAAATGACTCTTTTGGGGTTTTTTGTTTCAAATTCCTTCCCGCACTTAATACACTTATTAGTATACATAAAAAAGATTCCTTTTTGGCTTATTGCCTTATTCCATCAATGTAAACAAGCGGCAAATTACATACAAACGGCCGAAAACAAAATAAAAAATTAAATCCTCGGTTTTTACATCTATTATTTTATACTTAAATTTAAAATTATACAAGCTTTTTTCTAAAATTAAGGATTCAGCCTTTGTTCAACAAAAAATCCGTTTGCTTCTATTTGAATATCTTCATCTTCCAAAACTAAGCGCACAAGCCCGTCATTTATATTAACAGCCCACCTTCCAAGGGAAATTTCTTTGCCCGAAACACCGTACCCCCAGGCGTTTACTATAATTTCATCTTCATTGTTTTTGTTAAATCCGACCGGATTTAAATCCCAGCGGATATGATTTAAAATTAATTTTTGCCTGTCAAACCAGTAGGCTTTTATCATTTCATTCAATAAATTTAAACGCACGCCAAAGCCTATATTTTTTGTGCTGTTTTCATAGGTATCATCCACTCTAAAATCAGCCGGTGCAACATTATACCACCTTGAAGTTGCACGCGGCTCCATTTCCTGATCTTTCCATGTGGCAAGAATAAAGCTGTTCATATCACTGTAATTTAGGCCCGTTACAGCATTATTTTCGCCGGAAGATGTAATATTTTTTTCAGGCGCACTTTCAATATTATCCAAATCATATTTTATTTTATCGCTTCCATAATATTCCCCCGATTTTAAAGTTTTAGAATTGCCAGTGTTTCCTTGCTTTAATGAAGAATTTGCATTTGATGAATTACCTGCGTAAAAATCAGTATTTGAATCCATTGAATTATTTTTAGAGTTTTTTGAATTATCAAAATCAAAGTTTGTTAAATTTTTATTTTGCCCGACAGAGCTTGCAGCACCTTCAGTTATAGCATCATAAGTTGAAAGTTCGTTTGAAAAATTTATATTGTTCCGGTAACACCGGTTATTTTCGCGCGGCTCATCAGTAATAAAATAAAGCCACGCATAGGTTTCATATAACCCCCACTTATTTGAACCGCGTTTTTCTTTTACAAGAATTTTTTTTCCGTCCGATGAAAAATCAACAAGCGTAAGTGTTGAAAAAAAACCTTCTCTTAAATAAGGAAGCGCGGTTGAAATCAGGGGGTATCTGGTGTGCTCAAAAATACTTACATCCGCCAGACGTTCTTTTTTGCCCAGATGCCTGTCCAGTTCAATTAAATAAAGTGTTGAAGCGGTCTGTCCCGTTTGCGGGTAATAATAAACTTCGGAATATACGGCATTTTCAAAATCAGGATCTGCAACAAAAATTGAACGTACATTTTTTGTTTCATTAAGGTGCGTTAAATCTAATTCTCTTGAGCCTGCTTTTACGTTATATCTTATTATTTGCAAAGGTCTGTCAGCGGGCGGAATGAGTTTTTCATCTTTTTTAGAGCTGTCTTCTTCGCGTTTTCTCATATCCATTTTTAAACTTGTCGCGGATTCCATCCATTCGTCAACCGTTTGCACCATGGGTTCTTTCATTTCTTCTTCTTTGTCATATTTTTTCTTGAAAAGACTCCACCCGAAAGCACCCCCTTCAAGAGAAATAAAAATTATTAAAATCAGGGCAAGGCGCCGCATTTTAAATAAGCCTTTCATTTCTTGCTTTTATTGTGGCTTTTACTCTGTCGCCCACGTATAATTTCGATAAAATATTGTGTACATGCGCTTTTGCGGTTGAAATTGTTATAACAAGTTTGTCTGAAATTTCCTTGTTTGAATATCCTTGAGAAATTAAAGATAAGACCTCAAGTTCTTTTTTTGTCAACCCGTATTTATTGATATTTTCTTCTTTTGGAGTAAGATTTTGCCTTTGAATGCCGGATAATACAAGGCGTGCAATCATCGGGTCAAGCCATGCCGCTTTTTGGCTGACAGATTTAATAGCAGATAAAAGTGAATCTAAATTGCACCCTTTCATGATATACCCGTCCGCTCCGGATTGAAGTGCGGCATAGACATCGTCCTCGTTATCTCTTGATGTGAGCATTAAAATTGAAGAATTTATCCCCTTTTCTTTTATTCTTTTTGTTGCTTCAATCCCGTCAATTTTAGGCAGTCCTATATCCATTAAAATGACATCGGCATTGACCTCCTGCGCCATTTGAACAGCACTAAGCCCATCTTCCGCCTGCCCTACAAGCTCTAAATCTTCACTGTTTTGTATAAAAATTGCCGTACCCATTCTTGCCATAATATGATCTTCTACCAATAAAACTTTTATTTTCATATTAATGCTATCCCTTCCTTTTTAAGTGCGCCGTTTAAAGTGAATGTAAAAAGCGCGCCTTCATTCGGGCTGCCTTCGGCGTATATTTTGCCGTTATGAGCTTCAACTATCTGCCTTGAAAGATACAATCCAAGCCCCGTTGAGGGAACTCTTTTTTTGCCGGAACCTGTAGAAAATTTTTTAAAAAGGTTGTCTAAATCTTCTTTTGAAAGCCCTTCGCCGTAATCTTTAACAGAGATTGAAACGTCTTTATTTTGAACAAAAATACCAACTTCTATTTTTCCGCCTTCAAAACTGTGTTTAATCGCATTTCCTAAAATATTAAACAGAACTCTTTTAATTTCGCTTCTGTCAGCATTGATAAGCGTCTTATCCCCTTTAATTTGGATATCAAGCCCTAAAGACAGGGGTTTTAATTCTTTTATGCATTCTTCAATTAATTCCTTCACTTCAAAATCCGTTTTAACAAGGTGCATTTTATTTGATTCATAGCGGTAAACTTCTAAAAGCACATTAACAAGCCCCAGCATATCTTCCGTGCTTTTTTTCATGGTTGAAAACAGTTCATATTGTTCATTGTTTAATCCTCCTAAAGTGCCGTTTAATGCAAAATCCAGTGCATTTATGGAGGCTAAAACAGGAGTTCTTAAATCATGGGTCAATGTTGCTATAAAATCATCTTTAAGGCGCTCGTTTTCTTTTTGGGTTGTAACATCGTGCAGAAGAACTATTGTTTTATTTTGCCCGTTCAAAAGAATTTTAGATAAGCTCAATTCAATCGGGCATGTTGTATTTTTCATATAATCAACAACGCTGAAATCTTTTAAATAGAGGGTTTCATTCGTTTTAAGGCTTGTTTTGCGATTTTTTTCATTAATTACAAGTTCAAAGAAATTTTTATTTTCCAAACTTTCGTTTTTTATTTTTAAAATTTCCTTCGCGGCATTATTAGCCTGTTCGATTAAATTGTTTGAATTTAAAACAACAAGCCCCTCGGAGAGGTTTTTTATTATGGTTTCAAGCTTATTATTTGCGGTTTTCAGTTCTTTTGTTCTTGTATCAACTATATTTTCAAGATTTTTATTCAAAAGTTCTAATTCTTCAATTTTGTTTTTAAGCTGTATTTTTAATTCCGTACGTTCAATCCCGTTTTTAATGTTGAGAATTATATCATCATTGTTCCACGGCTTTTCAATATATTTAAAAATGCCGACTTCATTTATTGCACGTATGGCGTTTTCTTTATCTGCATATCCGGTCAGCAAAATTTGAGTTGTGTCGGGGTTTAATTCTTTTGCCTTTAGCAAAAACTCAATTCCGTTCATATCAGGCATAATAAAATCGGAAATTATAACGGAACAATCGTTTAATTCAAGCCATTCAAGCGCTTCTTTCGGGGTGTTAAACGCAAAAACATTTGAATATCCTTCTAATTTAAGAAGGGTTTTTAATGTTTTTGTAACCATTATTTCATCATCAATAACCAGTATCTTGGCAAGTATATCCATATAAATATAATAAAATAATTTTTTTTATTAACAAATTTTTTACAAAAATATACTTTTTAATAATATTCATGCAATTTTCAACCTTTTCATGTTTTGTAGCCTGTGTGGAATGTGAATAAAGCAAATTTGTAATGGAAATAAAATCCGGTAGTTTTAACGTGCAAAATTTTGCTGCGCCAAATGCAAGGCGTGCGGATTTTTCACCGGCTTTTAAGGGAAAAGAGAAAGTATTACAAGAAATAGGAAAAAGCGCTGTCGGTGCAGCAAAAAAAAGCGGAATAAAAGAGGGTATAACGGGTTTTGTAAAAAAATATTTCACTGAAGGCACTGATGTAACCTATAGACACAGAGATAAAATTCTAAATGAATTAAAACAAAATTTTGGCGAAACATTCACCGGATGTTTTGAAGAAATAGATTTATATAACAATCTGGCAAACACTTCCATAAGGACAGGTGTTAAAAAACAAGCTTTAGACGGAAGCGCGCTTTCAAACAAACTTAGATACACGCTGAATCCCGATGATTCAATTACATTCCACAAAGATCCTTTATTCAAAAGCATTTTGGATAATTGTAAAGAATTTACGGAGGGTACTGTTCTCGATATAGGAGTTTCTGCAAGAAACCTGTTCAGAAAAATTACAAAATCTGCTCCTAAGGAAGAATCTTCAAATTTCATAAACAGGCTTCTTGACAGACGTGTTGCCCAAAAAGAAGCAGTGGATTCTTTCTACAGGTTGTCAGGAATTTTTGAAAAAGTAACCGGAGGAGCGGGCGGAAATGCGATAAGCAATATGGGGAAAAGTGCAGAACGTATTGATGCTGAAACACAGGAGGCTATAAGCAGAAATATCGTTAATCTTGCAAAAGATTCTGTCGGAAAAGCAACAAAAAAAGTAGGCAAATATAACACCAAAACAGAGCGTGCCTGGAACCGTCTGGGAACAGGGTTTGTAAGTGCAACATTTGCCTATACCGATTTTTACAATATTTCAATGCTTCAAAATAATGACACTCAAAAAGCAAATCAAGCCGGACGCAAGCGCTTTGCACAAGATATGAGAAGGCAGAGTTTAACTGCTGGAATAACTTTTGTTGTTTTAGGAGCGCTTCAAAAATCTGTTAATAATTCTCTTGTGTATGCTGTTCTTTCTTTAGGCGGAGTTTCTTTATTATCGGAAATTTTATCAAGAAAAATCGGCGGAATTTCACTTTTGCCTTTAAGCCCTAAAGATGCAGCAGAAGCTGCTAAAAAGAAAAAAACAAAAGATAAAAAATCTGAAGAAAATTCACCTCTTGAGAATGAGCAAAAAAAGGATACCGAAAAAACACTAAATTCAAATCCTTTTAAAGAAACAAACAGTGTGTACAATGTGTTCACGGATAAAATAAACGAATATTCAAAAACGGGCGTACCCGTTTTTGGAGCTATTATGAATGAAAATAATACCACCGCGCAAACGCAGGATTCCATATTTGAAAAAGCCGGATTTAATATGGAAAGCACAAAAAAATTAAGTTCAAATCAAAATGAACAAATTTCTCCTCAAAATAAAAAGAAAAAATCACCTATATGGCAAAGAGTTTTAAAATACGCGCTTGCTATTGTCGGAGTATCTTTAGGAATAGGACTTTTACGCACGAAAAATGTTTTTGGAGTTGATGATATTCTTAAAAAACTTTCTTCAAAATATAATAACTTTAAAGATGCTTTTACTACAAAACCAATCATTATGGAAAAAGATGAGGTTGACAGCTTTTTAGAATATTTAACTAAAAATAATTTCAATAAACAGCATGATGAAATTACAAAAGCACTTGAAAAAGGGATGAAAAATACGTATAAAGGCACCTCATCATTTGTTCAAAAAAATATGCCCAAACGCAAAATTAATCCGAACGGCAAATATTATAATTTAGGACGCGGCGAAGCAAGAGCTAAAAAAATTGCATACAATGTTCTTACATATCCTATTAATGCAGCAAGTAAACTCATACACACAGGAGATACCATTGTAAGAGGAATGTTCGGACAAAAACACCGTACAGCAAAAGGCATGGAAAAATTAAAGCCTGATACGGCAGCAGAATTTATTAACAAATATGCAACAAAATATAAAAATGCTTCAGGAAATAGCGAAAACTTGTATCATTACAGAAAAGAACTGGAAGATGCCTTCACAAGACATTTTTCGGAAGCAAACTCTCAAAACAAAAATACGACGGTTGCAATGACTTCAAGATTTTTAATAACCTTGATTTCAAGCTATTTCTTTGTCAATGACTACAGGAACCAGGTTTTAATAGAATCTGAAGGCAAAGATGTCGAGCGTGCAAATTCAACCATGCGCGAAAGAATAGGACACAAGATATCTAATTTCTTCTTAAATTCAATGTTTATGGATTTATTTAATACAACGTTTGAAAATACTTATTTGGGTTCGGTTCCGGGGGCAGTTGCGGTTGCAATGGCAACGGAATTTACAAATGAATCAACGGTAAGGGCATCTATCTGCACCCCGAGGAAAAAAATGACAAGAGAAGAATTAATTGAATATGAAAACGAACGTATTAATGACGACGGATTAAGGGGCAGATATTACCGTGCCTTTATGAAATTAACCGGTAAAAAGCCTCTGAGCGAAAAGGCAAAAGGATAATTATTATAAGAGAATTTTATCTGTACGGATAAAATAAAAGGCGCCAGATTGGCGCCTTTTGAATATTTGTTTTTGAATTAATATTCACCGTTGTAAGCTTTAGTGTACATTTCTTTAATTTCTTCCATTAAAGGATACACAGGGTTTGCGCCGGTGCATTGATCATCAAATGCAAGTTCAACCAATTCATCAAGCTTGCCGAAGAATTGTTCTTCAGTTATGCCCCAATCTTTGATTGAAAGCGGGATATTAATATCCTGTTTAAGCTTTGTAATTGCTTCAAGCAAGATATCAACTTTCTCGTCGTCATTGTTTCCGCCTAAGCCCAAATTGTCAACTACCTGCGCGTATCTTGCTTTTGCATTCGGGAATTTATACTGCGGGAAAGTTGCCTGTTTTTTCGGGCAGTCATTAGCATTGTATCTGATTACCTGATTAATTAAAAACGCATTTGCAAGACCATGCGGAATATTAAATGCGGCGCCTAATTTATGAGCCATGGAGTGGCACACGCCCAAAAATGCATTTGCAAATGCCATACCCGCAAGACATGAAGCATAATGGATTTTTTCCCTTGCAACAGGGTCTTCTGCGCCGTTTTTATATGAGCGCGGCAAATATCTGAAGATTAATTTTGCAGCTTCAAGGGCAGGCGAATTTGTGAAATTTGTTGCCATTGAAGATACATACGCTTCAAGAGCATGGGTCAGCGCATCTATACCGGATGCAGAAGTTAAGCCCTTTGGCATTGTATCAACAAAATTTGCATCAATAATTGCCATATCAGGTGTCAGGCAATAATCCGTAACAGGATATTTAATATGTGTTTTATCATCTGTAATAACCGCAAACGGCGTTACTTCAGAACCTGTGCCTGATGTTGTCGGAATTGCCACCATTGTTGCTTTTGCACCTAATTTTGGAGGCATGCAGATTCTTTTTCTGATATCCATAAATCTCATTGCAATATCATCAAATGCAAGATCAGGCTGCTCATATTGAAGCCAGATAAATTTAGCGGCATCAATAGGCGAACCTCCGCCTAAAGCAATAATTACATCGGGTTTATAAACATTTACCATCTGCATTGCTTCATTAATGGTTGATAAGGTAGGATCGGGCTTTACATCAAAGAAAATCTGATAGTCTACACCGATTTCTTCAAGAGGTTTTGTAACATTATCAACCGCCTTAGAATCAAAAAGGAACCTGTCTGTTACAATAAATGCGCGTTTTTTGCCCTGTAATTCGCGAAGTGCCAAATCCGTTGCACCTCTTTTAAAGTAAACTTTTGGCGGAACCTTAAACCAAAGCATATTTTCTCTCCTTTCAGCTACTGTTTTATAGTTCAATAAGTGTTTCGGACCTACATTCTCGCTGACAGAGTTGCCGCCCCAGGAGCCGCAGCCGAGTGTTAAAGAAGGTTCAAGCCTAAAATTATAAAGATCGCCTATGCCGCCCTGCGACGAAGGAGAGTTTATTAAAATTCTGCCTGTTGGAAGTTTTTTGGCGAATGCTTCAATTCTGTCTTTTTTTCTTTCATCTGTATAAAGAACGGAAGTGTGTCCCGCACCGCCTAAAAGCACAAGATCATGCGCTTTTTCAACAGCTTCATTGAAATCTTTAGCTTTGTATAAAGCAAGAAGCGGAGAAAGTTTTTCATGTGCAAAAGGATTTTCAATTGCAACTTCATTTTCTTCCCCGATTAAAACTTTTGCATCTTTTGGAACTTCAATTCCTGCCAATTCTGCAATTTTATAGGCGGGCTGACCGACAATTGCGGGGTTTACCGCCGTTTGTCCGCCCCTTTCAATGAGAATAATCTTTGCAACTTTTTCGGCTTCATCGTTATTTAAAATGTATGCGCCTCTGTATGCGAATTCTTTTTTAACTTCTTCATAAATTTCTTCAACAGCAACCACTGATTGTTCGGAAGCGCAAATCATGCCGTTATCAAATGTTTTTGACATAAGAACCGAAGAAACAGCCATCTTAATATCAGCAGTTTCATCAATAACTGCAGGTGTATTGCCCGAGCCTACACCCAAAGCGGGTTTACCTGACGAATAGGCTGCTTTAACCATCCCGGGTCCCCCCGTTGCAAGAATTGCATCAATTTTGGGGTGCTTCATTAAAAGTCCGGATAATTCAACGCTTGGCTCATCTATCCAGCTTATTATATTTTTCGGTGCGCCTGCGCTTACTGCTGCTTCTAAAACAATTTTAGCGGCAGCAATGGTTGATTTTTTAGCTCTGGGGTGCGGAGAAAAAATAATTGCATTTCTGGTTTTCAGGGCAATTAATGACTTAAAAATTGCTGTTGATGTGGGATTTGTAGTAGGAACAATACCTGCTATAACGCCCAGGGGTTCAGCTACTTTTTTAATTCCGTTTACTTTGTCCTCCGATAAAATACCGCATGTTTTCATGTTTTTAAATTTGTTATAAATATATTCAGACGCAAAGTGATTTTTAATCACCTTATCTTCAACTACGCCCATGCCGGATTCTTCCGCCGCCATTTTAGCGAGAGGAATTCTGGCTTTGTTTGCTGCAAGCGCTGCAGCTTTAAAGATTTTGTCAACCTGCTCTTGAGTGAAAGCAGCATACTCTTTTTGGGCTGCATGCACTTCAACAATCATTTCTTCAAAATCTTCGGCGCAGGTTACAGGCTTTCTTTCGTCCATTTCGCATTTGCATTCGCAAACGCATTCGGTTTTTGTTGTCATAATGCTTATCTCCCGTTAAGTAATTCGTGATTAAATTCACAATTCCATTATAGGATAAAAAAGGAAAAAAATCAAGTGTGTTATGTACATTAATGAGGATACCTTAAAAACCCAAAATGCGGGAGCGGGAGCTTATTGCCTGCAGCGTAGTGCTTCACGTGCGGGTCTCATCCAATCGCAGGCGCAACGTTACGTATCGGGGCTGACCGCCCCGACGCTCCACACCGGCTCCGCGCACCGGCTCCGCTGCCTGCCGTAGTGTTACGGTCGGGTGTCATCCACCCGACGCTCCACACCGGCTCCGCAGCTCCGTCGTAGTGTTACGGTCGGGTGTCATCCACCCGACCTCCACACCGGCTCCGCGCACCGGCTTCGCGAAAAATTAAAATTTTTCCGCATTCTCATTAATAAATTATTAAAATTTTCCTTGATTTTAATATTGTTTTTGGTAGAATTATCCTTGTAGAAAAGTTAATTTCGAGTGTATTCGTTCGTTTCACATTTAAGATTTTAGCTTATATTTTGAAGAATTATTGTGAAATACAATTTTAACAACAAATTTATTAAGGAACAAGCAAGACCCGGAAGCTGGCGCAGAGGCTATGAATGTTTTCAAAAGGGGCTTGCAGAGGATATTTCTGTTCAGGATTCAACCATAAAAGGGCGCGTTAAAGGCAATTTTAAAGATTATTACGATGTTTCGCTTAAATTTAACAAAACTTCCGTAAAACCGAGCTGTTCCTGCCCGTTAGATGAACCGTGGTGCAAACATGTTGTGGCGCTGGGTTTAAGCGCAATGAAAGAACATCAGGTTGATGAACTTCTTTATGAAAAATTTGATATTCCGCCTGTTATGGAAGATGAAAATATTCCCATGACGCAAAATCCAAAAGGCGGCTATATTTTTCATTTTCACCCTAAAAGAAGGCAGAACTTTTTTTCAATTCTGGTAATGGATAGAAATACAAAACGCGTTATCAGGGATTTAGAAGGAATTTTTAAAGCGGTTTTAACAGCGCAAAAAGCTGACCCCGAATTTAAATTAAATGAAGTGCAAAAGCTTGAAGCACTTATGTTTCATATGCTTTTAAAACAATCAAGGCTTGATAAAAAATCGGGCTGGTACGATGTTCAAATTAATAAATTTGATGAGTTTTTCAAAATGCTATCCAAAATGGAAGATGTAATTGACGCTAAAACGCATAAGAAAATTCTGTTTTCGGATGAAATTTGGAAACTTTGCCTTGCGGTTAATGTTTCTTATGTCGGAAACGTGCTTCTTTCTTTATATTGGAAACGCGATGGCGATAAAGAGGTTTATCCTTTTGAAGAAATCAGATATTTTTCCCGCGGTTTAAAATGGGGCAGGTATAAAGACAGAATTTTTCAAACGGATGTTCAGGTTTCTGTTTTGCCGCAAAATCTTATTAAAGCCTCCTTTACGGATATAAAAGATGCCGAGGGCGGAAAATTTATCTATGAAGAACTTCCCGAGCTTAGAAAAGTAATGACGGTTGAGCTTTCAGATGAAATGGAAAAACTTTCTTTTGAAAAACGCCCCCCCAAATGTATTGTGGAATTGGGCGTGGATTATGACCAGTCTTTAAAAGCTTCTTTGGATTTTGAATATGACGGTGTACGCGTTCCTTATGCAAAAACTCCAAAAAGTCCGTACATTACCATTAAAAACCCCGAAAAAGATTTATTGTACTGGGTAAAAAGGGACACCGCTTTTGAACAAAACGCATATCAGATGCTTTTAACATGCCGTTTTGCCCCGATGCAGACAAATAATTTGGCGCTTGAAAAAGAAAGCGCAATTGATTTTTATAATTATTACATAAATCAAGCCGGTGAAAATTGGGAATTTATTGAAAAAGACGATATGAGCCTGTATAAGCTTGCTAAAAAAGAATTAACCCTTTGCGCCGATATAGATTTTGCTCCCGATACTACAGATAAATTTGAAATTGAAATGTACGGACTTGTGGATGATGAAAGAATTGAATTTGATAAAATTCAAGACCTTGTGTATGAAGGGCAAAGATATTACCAATCAACAGGCAAAGGGCAAAGCGCAATTCCTTCCGATAATGTTTTTACGCTTTTAAAATCCTTTAATACCTACGATGTTTATAAAAACGACAAAGATAAATACATTGTAAAAACTTACCGTGCGGGCGTAGTTTCCGAAATGGAAAATATGAATGTAAAAATGAAAATGTCGCGAAAATTTTCAAAATTCTGGAAAGAAATTTCGACTTTTTCAAATATGGAAAATACTCCCCTGCCTAAATCCACGGTAGCGGTATTAAGAGAATATCAAACAAAAGGGTACTCCTGGCTCTGGTTTCTTTATAAATACGGTCTGAACGGCATACTGGCAGATGATATGGGGCTTGGTAAAACTTTGCAGACTTTGACTTTGCTTCAAAAAGCAAAAGAAAAAGACGGCAAAGAGCCGAATCTTGTTATTTGCCCGACATCTGTTGTTTTTAACTGGGAAAATGAAATAGAAAAATTTGCGCCAAACTTGAAATATTTAACTCTTTCGGGAGCGGAGCGCAAAAGCAATTTTAAAAATATTCCGAAATATGACCTTATAATTACAAGCTATGCACTTGTCCGCCGCGATATAGACATATTAAAAAAATATAATTTCAGATACATTGTTCTGGATGAATCGCAAAATATTAAAAATTCTCAAAGCCAAACCTCCAAAGCTGTTAAAATGCTGAATGCTTCTCATAAATTAGCACTTTCAGGCACCCCGATTGAAAACAGACTTGAAGAATTGTGGAGCATATTTGATTTTCTCATGCCGGGATTTCTTTTTGATACAACGGAATTTAACCACAGATACGTTTATCCCATTGTGGAAAAAGAAGATAAAGCCGTTGAAAAACGCTTAAAATCCCAAATTTTTCCGTTCATTTTACGCCGCATGAAACGCGATGTTGCAAAAGATTTGCCTGACAAAATCGAATCGGTTGCATATTGCGAACTTACACCCGAACAAAAAGACCTTTACCTGCAAGTTTTGGATTCTACCAAAGAAGAATTATTTAAATCAATTGAAACTGTGGGCTTAGAAAAATCCAGAATGTCCATATTTTCGGCGCTGCTCCGCCTGCGGCAGATATGCTGCCACCCTGCTTTGTATGATAAAGAAGGCAAACTCGGCATAAATGAAAGCGGCAAATTTGAACATTTGCAATCGATGCTTGAAGAAATTATTTCTGAAGGACACAGAATACTATTATTCAGCCAATTTGTCGGAATGCTTGATATAATTAAACGCTGGCTTGAAGAAAAAGAAATAAAACATGAATATCTTTCAGGCACAACAAAAAATCGTCAGGAAGTAGTCGAAAGGTTTAATAATGACCCTACTATTCCGATTTTCCTTGTTTCTTTGAAAGCGGGCGGCACGGGCTTAAATTTAACAGGGGCAGATTATGTAATTCATTATGACCCGTGGTGGAATCCTGCTGTTGAAGATCAGGCAACAGACAGGGCATACCGTATAGGGCAGACAAAAAAAGTTTTTGTTTACAGGCTTATTACAAAAGGCACGGTAGAAGAAAAAATTCAGCGTTTAAAATCTAAAAAGCGTTCTCTTGTGGATTCTGTTATATCGGTTGACAGAAATATTGCAAAAACACTCACTTTTCAGGATATTAAAGATATTTTTTCAGTATAGCCGTTAATCTAAATATTCTTCTACTTCATCTCCGGTTAATTCATTTGTTGTAATTCCGGAACACCCCATATCTTCAAGTTCATCAAGTTCTTCCGTATCATCTACCGTCCATACTTCAAATTCAAAACCTGCTTCTTCTAAAAGCGCGGCGGAATTTTTTGTTATTTTAGAGGATTTAATATCTAAAAATACTTCATTTGTATCGGTCTTTAAGCTGTTTAAAGTTTCAATTGTTTCATCGTCCGGAGTCTTTTTTGTTAAATAGCCGAGTCTTGAATTTGGCATAACTTCGCTCATTATTTCAAGATAATCCGCATTAAAGCTAATCCATGTGATATTATCTTCAAGCCCCATTTCTTCAACTGCCTGAGCCAAAATTTCTGCCTTTTCTATATCAAAATCCGAGCCTTCTTTTAATTCTGCGTATAAATTTAAATCATTTTCATCTATACACTCAAGTGTTTCATAAAATGTTGGAATCTTTGTACCTTTATATTCTTCGCTGTAATAAGAACCGAAATCATATTTTAAAAGTTCTTCATACGTCATATTTGAGCATTTTTTTCTGAAAAATAATTTTGAGCCGTTTTCCTTTCTTGCCGTGCGGTTAATTGTTGAATCATGCAATATAACAGGCACGCCGTCTTTTGTCCATTGTATATCGCACTCAACCGTATCATACCCGTTTTCAGCCGCCTGTTCAAAAGCTGCAATGGTATTTTCAGGGGCATTTACAGTATAGCCTCTGTGCGCAATTACATTCATTTCATCATCATCTTCTTCTATATTTTCAACAGCGAAAATTGAACAATCGCCGCTATCTGCAAAAATCGTACCGGATGAACAGTTTTGCAATTGATAATAATATGTTTCAGATATACTGTTTACGCTCAAAATAAAAATCCTCTTATAATTTATAAAAAAATTTAAACAATTAAAATTGCTAAAATATACGGAAAAACCCAAAATGCCGGGCGGGAACAGCTTCACTTATTAATTCCCGTATTTTTTGGTTTTCAAGCATCTTTTTATCTTCTGATTTTAATGCGAATTCCTAAAATTACGATGACTTTATGTTTTTTGCCGCGGGTATTATATGTTGAAAAGATATTTTTTATAAATTTGCGCAAAAATTCATAAACAAAGGCAAATATAAATTCAATCCTTTGTAT
>JAJQDG010000107.1 GCA_021202305.1 Candidatus Gastranaerophilales bacterium | reverse complement strand
CTACATATATAGTAGGAGAACAGAATGATTAAAGAGTTAAAAATTAAAGGACATATTATTGATTCACTTGTTTTATCAAAACTTTTGGATCAAATTAATGAACTCGGGCTGACTTGCTATGCAACAAAAGTTGATATAGGAAAAAGACGCGAAGATATTTCAGAGGCAACGTTTGTAATTGAAGCAGATAACAATGACGAAATGACAAAAGCGATTGAACTTGCTAAAAAGCAGGGGGCATACGAAGTGTAATGGCTGAAAAAATTTTGATGTGCCGTCCTGATTATTACGGCATTAAATACGAAATAAATCCCTGGATGAACATGAATATTCAGGCTGATAACAAAAAGGCTCTTTTACAGTGGGAAAATTTGTATTCTATTTTAAAAGAGCGTCTGCAAGTTGATGTTAAGCTTGTTGAGCCTGAAGATGATGTTCCCGATATGGTATTCACGGCAAATGCTGCTGTTATGTACGGCAAAAAAGCAATTATCAGCCGCTTTAGATATAAAGAAAGACAGCCTGAAGAAAAATATTTTGCAGACTGGTTTAATAATAACGGATATGAAGTTATTTTTATGCCCGATAATATTGCATTTGAAGGCGCAGGAGATGCGCTTTATTATAAAAATATACTTTTTTCAGGGTACGTTCCAAGAACTGATATCACGGCGCACACTTATCTTTCGCAGCTTTTAAAAATTGAAGTTATATCACTTGAGCTTGTAAATAAAAATTTCTATCATGTGGATACTTGTTTTTGCCCCTTGAGCGATGATTTTCTTATTTATTATCCAAAAGCCTTTGACAGTTACGGAAACAAAGTGATTGAAAGATATGTGCCTGCTGAAAAAAGAATTATCGTAAATGAGGAAGAAGCTTCTTATTTTACATGTAATGCGGTAAATATCGGCAAAAATGTAGTTACAAATCTGACTACAAAACGTTTTTCCAACCTTTTAAAGGAAAAAGGCTTTAATCATATTCAAACTGATATGAGCGAATATATGAAAGCAGGCGGCGCATGCAAATGTTTGACGTTAAAAATATAGTTTTTGATATGGACGGCACTTTGCTTGATACTGTTGACGACCTTTTAGACAGTGTCAACTTTGCGCTTGAAACACTGGGATATAATAAAAAAACAAAGGATGAAGTGCGCCTTGCTGTTGGAAGCGGGGTAACGGTACTTTTTGAAAAAATGCTTCCAAACGGCTTTAATAACCCTGATATTACTGTTTGTATTCAAAAATTTAAAGAATATTATTCTAATTTAAAAACTTCAAAAACAAAGCCGTACGACGGAATTATCCCTCTTTTGAGCGAATTAAAAAAACGCGGAATTAAAACAGGAATTCTTTCAAATAAATTTGACAGAGGGTGCAAAATGCATTCAAGGCTATTTTTTGGCGATTTAATTGATTATGCGCAGGGAGAGGACGAATTTAACGGAATTAAAAGAAAACCAAGCCCCATGGGGCTTTATAAGCTGCTTGATGAAATCAAAGGCAAAAAAGAAAATACTGTTTTTGTCGGCGACAGCGAAGTTGATATCCAAACTGCAAAAAATGCGGGAATTCCCTGCATAAGCGTATTATGGGGGCTAAAATCAAAGGAATTTCTGGCAGAAAACGGCGGAAAAATTTTTGTAAGTTCGCCTTTAGAAATTTTGGATATGATATAATAATTAAATGGTAATTAAAGTTACAAGCGCAGCCATAATCGGGCTTGAAGTACATAAAATTTCAGCGGAAGTTGACGTTACAAATTCACTTCCGCAAATTGTAATTGTCGGGCTTGGCGATACTGCCGTTTTAGAAGCAAAAGAACGGTTGAAGCTTGCAATAAAAAATTCGGACTATGATTTTCCTTCCACAAAAGTGGTTATTAATCTTGCGCCCGCCAATCTTAAAAAAGAAGGTGCGCTTTATGATTTAGCAATGGCAATTGGTATTTTAGCCAAAGAAAAAATAGTAAAAAAAATTCCGTCTAAAATTGCATTTTTGGGCGAACTTTCTCTGGATGGTTCAATCCGCCCTGTAAACGGAGTTTTGCCGATTGTTTCCGGATTGCATAAAAAGGGTATCGAAAAAGTTGTAGTTCCTTATGACAACTTAAACGAGGCAAGTTTTGCGCCGGATATTGAAGTTTTGGGCGCAAGAAATTTAGTTGAGGTTGTAGAATTTTTAAATAAAGATATTTCATTAAATGTTCTTAAACAAAATGCAGATGATTTTTTGGATATTTCGTATGAAACGGGTGTTGATTTTGCAGATATAAAAGGGCAGTCGCAGGCAAAAGCCGCGCTTGAAATTGCCGCTGCGGGTGCGCACAATGTTTTAATGTCCGGTTCCCCCGGGTCAGGAAAAACCATGCTTGCACGTGCTTTTAATTCAATTTTGCCCCCTTTAAGCAAGGACGAAGCTATTGAACTGACCAAAATTTATTCCGTAGCCGGCTTAATAGATGATAAAACTCCTCTGGTTACAAAACGTCCTTTCAGGTCGCCCCATCATAGCGCATCTTCAGTAGGAATTACAGGCGGCGGTTCAAACCCGAAACCGGGGGAAATAACCCTTGCGCACAGGGGTGTATTATTTTTAGATGAAATGCCCGAATTTCCAAGAAGTGTGCTTGAAGTTTTAAGACAGCCTTTAGAAGAAAATTTTGTAACTATTTCAAGGGCGCAGACAAGTATAAAATATCCTGCAAATTTTATTTTAATCGGGGCAATGAACCCTTGCCCCTGCGGTTATCTGGGCGACAGGGGCAGGCAGTGCATTTGTTCTGATTTTCAAATTCAAAGATATAAATCAAAATTATCAGGCCCCCTTTTAGATAGGATTGATATTTTGATAAATGTGCAAAGGTTAACAGATGACGAGCTTTTGAATATTAAAACAAACTCTGAAAATTCAAAACAAATCCGCGAAAGGGTTATTAATGCGCGCAAAATTCAGGCAGAAAGATACAAAAATGAGGGAATTTATACAAATTCTGAATTAACTCCAAGGTTAACTGCCAAATATTGCAAAATTGATGATGCTTCAAAAATTATGCTAAAAAATGCCATAAACAGGTTCAATTTAACGGCAAGAAGCTATGATAGAATACTAAAAATTTCAAGAACAATCGCCGATATTAAAAATTCGCCCGATATAAAACAGGAGCATATAATAGAAGCGCTCTCATTTCGTGGTCTTGAATAAAAATTACCCTACATGATAAGGAAAAATTTAAAAAAAACTCTTATAATTCCTTAAAAAAGGAGATGAAATGAAAAATAACGTCATAATTTTACTTATTTTTATTGTACCCGTGGCTGTTTTTGCGCTTTTACAATTTATTGCAGGCAATTATGCCGCAAATGCAAATTCTTTTGATAATACACCCAATATGGCAAAACTGATAAAATTTTATTCGCCGATGTGTTCCGAATGCAAAGAGGTGAGTACCAACGTCAAAAATGCCCTAAAAAGTTACGAAGATTTAATTATTTTTGAAGAAATTGATGTTTCTGATAAAAAACCAAAAAATCAAGATATGATTGAGGCATATAAAATTACGGTTGTGCCTACCGTCATATTTATAGATAAAACGGGAAAAATTGAAAATAAAACCGAAGGTGTGATTGATGAAAACGAAATTAAGCTGCATCTGGAAAATATAAAATGATTACATTTTTAGATACTTTTCTTTCTGCATTTAAAGAAGGCAATATTTCCTGGATATTGCCGCTTGCGGCGTTTTCGGGCGGAATTATTGCGGGCATAAGCCCGTGTTCTGTCGGCATTTTACCAATTATTATAGGATATATAGGCGGGTTTGAAAAAAACTCAAAAACAATAAAAACTTTTATACAGCTTTTTTCTTTTGTTTTGGGATTAAGCACGGTTTTAAGCGTGATAGGTGTCCTATGCGCATTAACGGGGAGAGTGTTTATTTCAGTAGGCGGTCAATACTGGATATTATTTATTGGTTCGCTTGTCATGGTTTTGGGGCTAAACTTGCTTGGCTGTATTGAAATTCCTATTCCGAATTTTATTAAAAAAATGCCTAAAACAAACAGTACAAGCTTATTTATTTATCCCTTTGTCCTTGGAACATTGTTTGCACTTGCCGCAACGCCTTGTTCTACGCCAATTTTGGCTGCAATAATGAGTTTTGCATCTTTGTCAAGAAAAATTATGTATTCAATCCTTCTTCTTTTTCTGTTTTCAATCGGACAAGGATTAATTATAATTTTAGCCGGAGTTTTTACGTCTTTTGTTAAAAAAATCCGTGCATTCAGTAAATACAGTGAAATTATTATGAAACTCTGCGGAGTTTTGCTTATTCTTTCATCCCTTTATCTATTCTGCAAGGTTTTCTCCCCGTTTTTTGAATAATAGTATTTACATTTCTTAACATAAATATCACTTTTTTTCCTCAGGTTGTTTTTATTGAAGTAACAAGGAAGGAATGTGTGATTATGGAAATCGGACTTAAAACTCAAAATGATACGGCCAGAACTGCTCTAAAAGGTGCAGCCGTAGGTACGGTTATAGCAGGAGCAGCCGGTGCGGCATCTAAGGCTAAATCAAAGGTAACGCCTATTTATAACGGTTCATTGGAACGCCAGCAGGGAATAATTGATACATTTAAAAAAACGGGTAAAACCGCTGAAAAGTATCTTTCGGATAAAAAAGCGCAAATCGACATGATTGCAGACCCGCACACCTTTTGCGGCAAAGTAAAAAATCTTGAAACAGGCAAGGCGAAAGTAAAAGACGCTAAAGCAACATGTGAAAAAATGTTTAACGGATATAAAAATACCGTAAAAACAGGTACAGATGGCGCACTTAGCAACCTTGCCTATGAAGAAAAAGTTATACAAAAAGGCGCTCCTTCAAAATTAACCGCAATAAATGATACAACAGAAGAAATTTCAAGCAGATTTGGCAAAAAACTTGTATCTCTTGAAAATAAGGCAGTAAGCGCTAAAGCAAAAGTTAAAAGTTTCTTTACCGAAAAAGGCAAAACAAAAAAAATCAGTGATTTTGTAAGCACAAAATTAAAAAATGCTAAAAAATCCCTCACGGATAAAACAAGCAAGGTAAAATCATCTGTTAATCCCAAAAATAAGGGTGAATTTTTAACATCCCTTAAAGATAAAATTGTTCCGGCGCTTAAAAAATCAGCAAAAGTTCTTGCACCGATTGCGGCATGCACAGGGCTTGCACTCGGAATAAAGGCAATTTCAGATAAAAAGAAAGCTGAAAGAGAAAGTTTTTAAAATACCTCGAAATAAATTAGTGGACTACCGTCTTATTAAAGACGGTTTTTGTTTTACATTTTTTTTAAAATTGTAAAAATGTAAAAGC
>JAJQDG010000165.1 GCA_021202305.1 Candidatus Gastranaerophilales bacterium | reverse complement strand
CTTTTAATGTGGGATATTTTTCACATGTTAAATATTTGGCCGCATAATCGGCATAATTAATATCTTTAGCTTTTTCATAGAAATCTGTTTTTTTAGAAACAGGAACATTTTCAAGTGCAAAAAGTAAATCCGTCAATTTTTGATGAAGAACAAAACCGGTTATTAATTTTGATTCTTCAACATTAAAAGGCAGTGTTTCAATTTTTTCACCTTCTTTTTTTGCCTCGGCGGCATGTAAAATTTTAGCTGCGGTTAATTGGGTTTTTTCCCTTAAATTGTCGGAATTCTTATCCCAATTTTCACTGTTTGTATCAATTGTATTCAGCGCGTATAAAAGTTCAACGGGCGGATTAATCGAGATATATTTTGTAATACCGGAGGAATTTTCCTTATCCTCCATATCTCCCGTAAAAAGTGCCGACATAGCACCGTACGAAGTTCCCAGAAGAACTTTTTCTTTGAATTTTATTTTATATTTTTCTTCAAGAGAATTTATAATTTTTGAAGTGGTTTTTCTTAAATATTTAACATCGTTAGACGGAATTCCCGGGCGAAAATCTTCGGGCATGCTTTTAACAAAATCGTAATGAAACGCGCTGCCCTGAATTAAAACTGAATATCCCTCATCATAAAAAAGTTTTGCAAAAATAATGGAATGGTGAGAATTTATTCCTTCTCCGACCGAAGGATAAATTATAGCTAAGGGCGCTTCTTTATCTTTTTGCATGATATATCTGTATTTATATTTTTCTCTGCCTTCCGTTATTTCAACAGAATCGGTTTTAATACGATTTTTAAAGCTTCTGTTCCAGATTGACATTTCGCTCCACATGGAATTATCTACGGTTTCATCGTCAAAAAGAGCCGTCCGCATGGAATCTGTAATCGGGTGCTGGGGTTTGTAGTTTTCTAAAATAATATCGGGTATAAGTTCGTTTTTTAAAAGAATATCATCTGTTATTGCACTTCCTTTTATTGTATCTGCACTCAAAACAGGTTCAGGCGGATTAATTTCATCGCTTACGTTATAAATATTATTTTTTTCTGCGGGCTTTTTTAAAAAAATCTTTTTCAGAGATTTATTTTCATTAAGAATTATATTTTCCGGTAAATTATTTTCTTCATTTTCCGTTTTAGTAAAATCAGGGTTTAATTTTTCTTCCGTTTCGTTTAAAACTTCTTCCCTGTCAAGATTTGCATTTAATATAGCGACCTGTAAGCCGTACATTTTCTTTGTAATATCGTACGGATCTATAAAATTTTGTTCTAAATTTTTAATTAAGGGCTGCATTATCGCAGCGTTATTAACGGTGAAACCTGCTTTAACCGCCGCAATTGCGGGCGAACCTATATATGAAGTAGGGTCAAGCGCGGCATCAAGCGCGCGCCCTAAAAGCCCTCTTGGCGTTGTACCTGATATTACCGGCACAACCAGATAAGGTCCTTTTTTCATTTTCAATTTTGCAAGTGCCTGTTCCATGTCTTCATTAATAGGTTTTAACTTTAAATATCTTTTAGCAGGGTCAAACATTCCGCCGAGTCCGAGCGTTGAATTAGTTAAAAATCTTGCAGTTGAACGCCCCATGGCTTTAAAATCTCTTTGAATTAAACTGCTTACAAGGCGCCTTGGATACAATATGTTATCGTAAGCTGATTTTAGTCTTTCAATGCCGTATTTAGGCATAATTGATGACCAGATAATTGTAACCGGACGAAGCGCATATTTGTTTAGAGCGCCGTTAAAAATAAACATTTTTCTGTTAAAATTTTCAAATCTGTCATATCCTAAGTATTCCTGCCCCCAATCAGGATATTTTGATGTGCAAAAACCGGACGGTATATTAAGGCAAATTAAAATTCCAATTAGAATAAAATTTCTTTTAATCATAAATAACCCTTTTTAAATTCACTTTATTTTTTGCTTTTAAAATGCTAATTGCATTGCACAATTGGCGGTTAACAAGGGACAGGTTAGAATTCTTAAAAAAAGTAAAAATTTTTTTTCACGGGCGTTTATATGTGGTAGAATAGTAAAGCTATATTTGAAGGAAAATTTCTTGAAGCGTATAATCAGCGCGCGCGATGCGGCAAAATTAGTTAAAAGCGGCGCCTCTATTATGATTGGAGGTTTTTTGGACTGCGGAGTCCCTGATAAAATAATCGGGGAACTTTTATGTCAGGAGGTAAATAATCTTACAATAATTTGCAATGATACTTCATATCCGGATAAAGATAAGGGTAAATTAATAGATACCGACAAGGTTAAAAAAGTTATAACTTCGCACATCGGCACAAACCCTATAACGGGTAAAAAAATGATGAATAAAGAAATTGAAGTTGAAATAGTCCCCATGGGTACGCTTGTTGAAAAAATACGCGCACAGGGCGCCGGTTTAGGCGGAATTTTAACACCCACAGGAGTAGGCACCATTTTAGAAGAAGGTAAAAAAACTTATGTTGTAAACGGCAAAAAATATATTTTTGAAGAGCCTCTGGGTGCAGATATTGCATTTATTTACGGTACAAAAGCCGATAAATACGGCAATATTTCATACATGGGAACTACAAGAAACTTTAACCAAACAATGGCAACTGCTGCAGATGTTGTTGTAGTTCAGGCAGATGAAATAGTTGAATGCCTTGACCCGAATGAAGTTATAATACCCGGGGTTTTTGTTGATTATATTGTTGAACGCGAGGGAGATTAAATGCCATTATTATTAGAAACTGTATTATCCAGGGAAAAAGTCAGAGAGATAATTGCGCGCCGCGTTGCAAAAGAATTTAATGACGGCGATGTTGTAACACTTGGGATAGGGCTGCCAAATGAAGTAGCTGCACACATTCCATCCGGCATAAATGTTGTAATTCACTCGGAAAACGGCGTTCTCGGGCTTGGAAAAAAGGCGGAAGGCGCTTATTTTGATAAAAGAGTAACAAATTCAGGCGGTACTCCTTCCATGATAAAACCGGGGGCAAGCTTTTTTGATACGGAAACCGCGCTTATGATGATGAGGGGAGGACACATTGATGCTACTGTTCTGGGCGCCCTTCAGGTTGACGAAGAAGGAAATATTGCAAGCTGGATGATTCCGGATAAATTTATTCCGGGAATTGGCGGCTCAATGGATTTGGTTGTCGGTGCAAAAAGAGTTATAGTAGCTATGGAACATCTGTCAAAAGGCGAAATTAAAATAGTAAAAAAATGCACTCTGCCGCTTACCGCATGCCATGAGGTTGATATGATAGTAACCGAACGTTCTGTTTTTGAATACATCAACGGCAAAATGTTTTTAACAGAAATTAACCCGATGTATTCAATTGATGATATCAGGGCAAGTGTTTTTGCGGATTTTGCCGTAAGCTCCGATTTAAAAACTATGGAAATTTGATAAAGCAAGTATTATAAAATATTGCATTTAGTGTCCGGTGCAGATTATATTAAACGGCGCGGGTTTCCTGTTTTTTAAATTGCATTTCATAAAGCGCTCTGTAATGCCCGTTTTCGATATCCATTAATTCTTTATGACATCCAAGCTCGACTAATTTTCCTTCATTTATAACTGCAATTCTATCCGCATTTTTAATTGTGGATAACCTGTGTGCAATGACAAACACTGTTTTATTTTGAATTAAATTATTCAAAGCTCTTTGAACAATAGCCTCTGATTCATTATCCAAAGCCGAAGTTGCTTCATCAAGAATAATAATGGGCGCGTTTCTTAACATTGCTCTTGCAATTGCAATTCTTTGCCTTTGCCCGCCCGATAACGATAACCCGCGTTCTCCAAGCATTGTATTTATGCCATCAGGCAACTCATCAATCATATCTTGAAGATGAGCAGATTTAACGGCTTCAGCCAGTTCTTCTTTTCCTGCTTCGGGATTACCTAGCATAATATTTTCTTTTATAGTACCTGTGTATAAAAAATTATCTTGAAAAACAATGGCAATTTTGCTTCTTAGCGAATTTAGCGAAAATTCTCTGATATCAACACCATCAATTGTAATAGAACCTGATTTTATATCATAAAAACGCGGTATTAAATTTACCAGAGTTGATTTTCCCCCGCCTGAATTTCCGACAATGGCAAGCGTTTCATTTTTGGCGACCCTTAAATTTAAATGTTTTAAAACGGGCTGATTTTGGACATATTCAAATACAATATCTTTAAATTCAATATTATTTTCAATTCCCGTTAATTCTTTTGGATTTTCGCATTCTTTAATTGCGGAATTTAAATCAAATAATTCAAATATTCTGCCCATAGCAACAAAAATATTTTGAATATTGGTAAGCGTATTTCCCAAGGTCTTAACAGGTTTATACAAAAGCAGTAATGATGTTACAAAAGAGGCAAAACTGCCCGCTGTCATTTGACCTGATGTAATTAAATGGGTTCCGTAAGCTAAAACCGCTGCAATGCCGACAGATGCAATTAAATACATTAAAGGGCTCATCCATGCGGCGCGTTTTATTAAAGACATATTGACGTTAAAGCCTTCCCAAATTTGCTCTTTAAAATATTGTTCCTGCCTTTTTTGCAAACCGTAGGCTGCCATAACTTTATTTCCGTTATATGTTTCATTAATATTGGTTGTAATATTTCCGCTGATTACCATATTTTTATTTGAAGCTTTTTTTATCCTTTTTCTGATTAAAGCAACGGGAACAAAAGCAACCAAAAGAACCAAAACCCCTATAAAAGCAAGTTTCCAGGAACTGTATAACATCACGCATATTAATCCCAATGCTCCAAAAAGGTTTGTCGTGATTGTTTTTAATTGCTCAATAATGCCGGATGAAGCTGTCTGAGGGTCGTTCATGTATCTTGAAATGATAATGCCGGAGGGGTTTTCATCATAAAATTGCGGCTCCATAGAGATTAACTTATGAAATAAATCAATTTTTACATCGTTTGTTATTTTTTGACTTGTCCAGGCGGTAATATATTCATTCAAATATCTTAAAGCGCCTTGCAGTCCTGCAAATGCAACGACACAAAACGGAATCAAGAAAGCAAACAATTGCCAGGTTAAAATATATTGATGATTTAAAAAATTAAATACAAAATCTTGTTTTCCAACCACATAATCCATAAAAGGTTTTAGCGCAAATGCCGTAACGCCGTCTAAAAGCCCTAAGGGTACAGCAATAAGAAAACCCAGTAAAATCCTGAACCAATAAGGCTTAATATACGGATATATTCTATTTAATAACCACCCGTAATTAAATGAATTTTGCGCTTGGGTTGAGCTTAATTTCATTGTTTTATCCTTTTTGACATAAATTAACCGTTATTCTTTGATTTTAACATAAAACTTATCCCTAAAATTGTTACGAGCTTATATTTTTGACCGTATTTTATGC
>JAJQDG010000076.1 GCA_021202305.1 Candidatus Gastranaerophilales bacterium | reverse complement strand
CTATTATGCTTGATTTAGAAGAAGGAGAAGAAGAAGATATTAATGAATATAAGGAAAATAATATGCCTGAAACAAAAACAATGTGGGACGATATCCAGATAGAAGTTACTGCCGAATTTAAAAAGGTAAAAATGAGCCTTGGCGATCTTAAACAAATTTCCAAAGGGCTTGTTATTGATTTGGGAGCCGTCATGAATAACGAAATTTCCCTTCTTGTTGAAAATAAAACGGTTGCAAAAGGCGAATTAGTTATTATAAATGATAAATACGGCGTAAAAATAAATCAGGTGCTGGCAACCCAAAATCCGGCAAATCAAATTGAAGAAAATACGCCTGAACAAAAAGCACAGGCGCAAAATCACCCCCAAGCGCAAACACCCCAGCAAAAATCTCCGGTGCAGCCGCCGCCTCAGCCTGTTCAAGGCGCAGCGCACCCCATGCCGCCTTCAAAGCCTCCGCAAAGACCGATTCCGCAGGGTGCAAAACCTGCTTTGCCCCCTCAGGGCGCAAGACCTGCGCCGAAACCAATGCCGCAGAAAGCCCCTGCAAAGCCTGCACCTAAATCCGCTCAGCAGGGCGCAAAAGAAAATTTTGACTATTCGAATTTCGAGGAATAAAAATTGTTACATTATCTTGCTTCTTTTATTGTGTATACTCTTGCAATGGTCGGGATTTTAATCCTCGGCTTTGTTGTTTATAAAAAAACCGTGGTTTCAACGCCCGCAAGGAAAAATTCTTTTCTGAAAATAGTTGATGTACTGCATCTTCCCGACAGAAAATCAATCTATCTGATAAATTGCAAAAACGAACAATTTTTGATTGCTTCTTCAAATGAAAATATCTGCTTACTGTCAAAAATTGATTCTAAAAAAGAATACGTTGAAAAATACCTGAAAGAAAAAGAAACCGTAAAAGAAAAAACACAGGATAAACAGGTTATAAGAAGTTTATTAAAAGAATTGAGCGACAGGAATAAATTAAAAAGGGATAATTACTGATGGATGTTTTAATGAAAGATTTAAATCCGGTCCTGCAATTGCTTCTGGTAATAACGCTATTTTCGTTTTTACCGTTTGTATTTTTGTGCATGACCAGTTTTTTAAGATTTGTCATCGTTTTTTCAATGCTGAAAACCGCCATGGGTACAAACTCTGTTCCGCCTGCTATGGTCTTAATCGGGCTTTGTGTAATTATGACTTTTTATACGATGTCGCCCGTTTTTCAGCAAATGTACGAAGCGGGTTCTGTTCCTTATCAAAAAAACGGAGATATAGTTGCCGCCATACAAGCGGGGTCTGAACCCTTGAAAGAGTTCATGCTAAAGCAAACGCGGCAGGAAGATATATCCTTTTTTATTGAAAAAACGCGGACAAAAAAGCCCGAAACTCCCGAAGAATTAACTATTTGGGAGGTAACGCCCGCTTACATTTTATCTGAATTAAGAACCGCTTTTGAAATAGGTTTTATAATATATGTGCCTTTTACGGTGTTAGATCTGGTCGTTGCTAACATTTTACTTGCTTTAGGTATGTTCATGCTGTCGCCCACAATTGTTTCGCTGCCGTTTAAACTGCTGATATTTGTTGCGGTAGACGGGTGGAGCTTGATTGTTAAGGGATTAGTGGAGAGTTTTAACTGATGGAATTGTTGGTTGAATATATGGCGCGCGGGTTTTTTACCATGCTTTCAATTTCTATGCCGTGCGTTTTGGTTGCCGCAAGTGTGGGGCTTGTTGTCGGTATTTTGCAGGCGGTAACACAGGTACAGGAACAAACAATAGCAGCTGCGCCAAAAATTGTCGGCGTGTTTTTAACTATTGTAATTTTAGGAATGTTTTATATTAAAATTTTGACTCAATATATTAACGAGGGCGCTTATCTTGCCTTTAACATCGTGCCGAAATCAGAAAGCTACGTTTTGCCTGCAAATTATTATAAGCATACAAAGCCTTTTGCTGCTGAAATGAAAGATACCGTTTCGCCAAATTCAGGCGAAATTAAAGAAATAATGCAAAATCCGGGTAAAATTCCCTGGGTTGAAAGACAGGAAAAAAATAAATACACTCCTTCATACAGGGGTGCAAATCCGCGTCCTAACTTAATAGAAACAAATAAAATAATAGGAAGATAACAACTTTTGAAAAAAATAAACATAATATTTTTATTTTTTTTGTCAGCGGCTTTTTGGATAATGCCGGCTTTTTCTTTTGAATTGTTTAAAAAAGATGTAACAAAAAACGCCGATTCGACAGAAATTTTGATTGAAAACAATTCAAAAAAAACCTCCGTAAAAACCGCGGCTGAAAAACTTAAATTTTGGGGAAAAGATAATAAGGATGATGCAGAAGTTGAAATGACACCGAAAAAAGTTTTTCCAAGGGAAGTTTTAGCGCCTTCTGTTCAATTTTCTCTTGACGATTATAAAGATTATTTCTTAAAACCTTCGGATTATGAAGTAAATCTGCAATCAAGAAATAAATATCTGATAACCTGCAAGGAAGATATTATAGGCATAAACTGGGGCGATTCGGACGGTGTAAAAATTTATGATTTAAAAGATGAAATATCAGGCGAAACAAATATGAAAAAAGCCGTTATGAAATTAAAATTTGAAACCTATACGTACGTGCGTTTGTATAAATCAACAAAAGAAGTCGCCAATATAATTTTAAGCGTAAATCCTGTTTTTGAAAACGAAGAAAAAATAATAGGCAGCTGCAAAATAACAGGGTACGAGGGATAAATTGGAAGCTAATCTTTTTACAATTGAATTTGCAAAATTGTTTCCCGAATTGAATATGGCAATAGGAGCGGGAATATTAATTTTTGTACGTATAATCGGGGTTATGCAGTTTGCACCGCCCTTTAACAGAAGCGAAATTCCTGCTATGCCAAGGCTTTCTTTAGCTTTAATTTTAACCGTTATAATTTCAATGATTTTAAAACCTGCGCCCGTTCCAAACGGCACTTCTCTGTTATTGTGCATAGTTTTAAATTTCACTTTCGGATTTGTTATAGGGTATATCATAAATTGTATAATTGCTGCCATAAGTTCAGCCGGCGACATTATAAACAGCCAGATAGGCGTTTCATCAGCAACAATTTTAGACCCCTCATCAGGCACGCAGACTTCTTTAATGGGCAATTTCTTTACAATACTAGCAACGATAATTTTTATGATGATAGGCGGGTTTTATTGGACGATAAACGCACTTATAAAAAGTTTTGAGGTATTTCCCGTATATTCTGCGGCGTTTCCTATTAATGAAGTTATTAATTTGGATTATTTAGTTAAAATAACAGTGAACACTTTTGTTGTCGGAATGCAGATTGCTGCGCCCATTTTGCTTGCAACACTGGGGCAGGATATTATTCTCGGCACAATTTCAAAAACAGCGCCGCAGGTTAATGTGTTTCAAATGAGCTTTCTTTTTAAACCTGTTATGGGCGCTTTAATTTTAACGTGGGTTATGCCCATGCTTGTAAATGTTA
This sequence comes from Candidatus Gastranaerophilales bacterium, assembly GCA_021202305.1. GTDB lineage: Bacteria > Cyanobacteriota > Vampirovibrionia > Gastranaerophilales > Gastranaerophilaceae > Galligastranaerophilus_A. The sequence goes on along the minus strand of JAJQDG010000076.1, from coordinate 1,894 downwards.
CAGCGGAATATTTAGCCTCATTTTCAAGTGTGTTTTGATATTGAGGATACCTTAAAATCCAAAAATTACCCGCGAAAGCGGGTGCTTGTGCTGCACGGCATAAGCTCATTCCCGCACTTTTTTGCTTTTCCGCATTCTCTATTTGCATTTCTATGTCAAATTCGGGGGCGCAATTTTTTAAGCTCCGTTAAAAATCATATTTGTATATTTTTAAGTTCCGCTAAAATGCCCTGTCTTATTTCAAGAGTGTCTGTTCCCAAATTTTCTAAAATTTCCATGCCCAAACAGTTTTTTACTTTGGTAAAAGCGTATAAAAGGTGTTCGGACATAATTTTTTGTTTGCCCGTATTTTTTGCGTTATCATAGGCGGCTTCAAGCAGTTTTTTTGCCCTCGGAGTATAATTCAGCCCAGAAACATCACCCGTATCAGGAGTATTTCCCACAAATTTTCTTGCCTGATTTCTTGCATCTTTCAGGGTAATTCCCAATTTTTCAAGAACATTTGATGCAACTCCGTTTCCGTATGCTAAAATACCGAGTAAAATCATTTCGGTGCCGATAATATTCTTGTTTAAATTTTTGCACTCGGCTTTTGCAAGTGTCAAAATTGCAATGGTTTCGGGCATGGTTTTTCCGCCCGAGTTTAATTCTTTTGTGAGGCTTTCAATTAAATTTGTCTTATGCCCGGTTAATTCTTTTAAAATTTTATACGCAATTCCTGTTTTTGACTTTAAAACGCCCATAACAATATGTTCAGGGTTAATTGAAACGCTGCCTGTTTCTTTTGCCGCTTCAAAAGTGTTTAACATAACCCTGAATGCGTTCGGCGTAAATATAATTTGCCTTTCGCCGTATTCTTCGGCGCGCGAATGAAAAAGCGCCAGCTTTTCTTCATAGGCTTCTTTTGTAATGCCGTATTTTGCAAGAATTTTAGTTACATCGGTTTCTTCATCCAGAACAGACTGCACAATTTGTTCCGTGCCTAAAATTTCATATCCGTATGTGGATAATTTTGCTTTTGCTTTGCTTAAAAGCGTTGAAAGAGAATTTTCGGTAAAAATATTGTCAACCTTTTTAAAATAATTGCTTTGGGCGGGGTAATCATCTTCTTCAGGGTGGCGGAATTTTACCCCGTTTGCTTTTTTGGTTAAAACCCCTTTTAAAGTTGAAATTGTTTTTTCTTCGTCAAAATCAAACTCGCCCAATAATTTGAATGCGCCAGATGATTTATTTTCGTATATGGCAAGTGCGATATGAGAGGGAATGACAAGCGAATTGTTATAAAATTTTGCAATTTCAAGCGTTTTTTCAAGAATTTTTTTTGAATTGTTTGAAAAAGGAATAAAGCTGCCGTTTTCTCCTTTTTTAAGCTCTTTTTTTTCTTTAATTTTTTCAATGAGGGCATCTAAATTGATATTTTGAACTCCTATAAGCTTTGATTGAACGCCTTTTGACAGGGCAACTATCCCGAGCAGGAGAAATTCGGAATATACTTTGTCTGCGCCAAAATTCCCCGCTTGAATTTGCGCATTTACTACTATATCAATTGCTTTTTGGGTGAATTTTTCAAACATTGCACATATTCTACACTAAATTTTGGAAAATGTAAATTATAAACAAAACGGCTGCTTATCAAACTCAAAAAGCCGGGAAGGCTTTATTTTAAGCACCCGTGATAGAATTTTAAGATGCAGCTTTTTACTTTTTATAAATATGTCATAATTAAAACTTTTCAATAAATCGCCCATGGCGCGCATTCCTGCCGCAGAAAGCTTTATAAATATATCATAATTAAAACTTTTTAAGTAAAGTATTTTTATCCTATCCTTGCACCCGTGTATAAATATTGATATAATTAAAATGTAATTAATAAGAAATAAAATTAAGGAGAAAT
>JAJQDG010000200.1 GCA_021202305.1 Candidatus Gastranaerophilales bacterium | reverse complement strand
ATTTAATATCAATATAATCATCAAAAAGATTATATCCAAGGTGTAAAAGAACAACAGAAATGAATAATAAAAGTGTATTAGTACAAAAAACAACATCAATAAAAAACGATGTTTTTACAGCAAAGCAAAACGCTGCCAAAAAAGGCGCAATTGAAACCGGAAGGCTGTAGGAACGTGTTAATTCACAAAATTTGTTCATAAATTTCTCCTTTCGACCATTATAACATGGCATTGATTGATTTTATAAATTGTTTTTTTAAGCAAATAATATGTTAAAATTGTTACATAACTTAATATATGAGCGCAAAATAACCTAATGACAGCAATTTTATAAATTTGTATATTTGTTTTAATGTTATATATTTAAATAAACAACAAGTAAAAAAAACGTAAAAATCTGGTATTTTTCATATATGCTGCTTGATTTTGTATATTTAACATGTATGATTTTTATGCTCTTGGTTAAATAAAAGGGTAAAGTAATCTTACGAAAGGAAACAATGTCAAAAGACGTAATTGAATTTGAAGGTACCATACTGGAAGCAATGCCTAATGCCATGTTCAGAGTTGAGCTTGAAAACGGACATGAAATTTTGGCTCATATTTCAGGTAAAATCAGAAAAAATTTCATAAGAATACTCCCCGGCGATAAGGTAAAAGTTGAAATGACACCTTATGATTTAACAAGGGGCAGAATTACATACAGGCTTAAATAAAGGAAAAGTATAATGAAAGTCAGAGCATCAGTAAAACCAATTTGCAAAGATTGCAAAGTTATAAAAAGAAGGGGACGCGTAACCGTTGTATGTAAAAAATACCCTAAGCATAAACAAAGACAGGGGTAATTTATTAAAAACAATTGCGCGATTTTTGGCGCAATAACACTCTTATAAATTTAACAAAAATCAAAGGAGAATAAAACAATATGGCAAGACTTGTTGGGGTTGATTTACCCCGTAACAAAAGAATGATTGTGGCGCTGACCTATATATACGGCATAGGGTCAACGTTATCGAAAAGAATTTTGGCAGCATGCCAAATTTCTGAAGATTTAAGATCGGACGATTTAACTGATGACGATATTAAAAAACTTAGAAACGAAATTGCGCACTATACAATTGAAGGCGACTTAAAGAGAAATGAATCGCTTAATATTAAAAGACTTCAAGAAATAGGCTCATACAAAGGATACCGCCACAAAAAGAAACTTCCGGTACACGGACAAAGAACAAAAACAAATGCCAGAACAAGACGCGGCAAAAAAACAGGACCTATTGCAGGTAAGAAAAAATAGTATAAGGAATAAATAAATGGCTAAACCGATAAAAACCAAAAAGAAAGAAAGAAAAAATATCTTGCAGGGTGTTGTGCATATTCAAAGCACATTCAATAACACTATCGTAACTTCAACCGATACGCAGGGTAATGCCGTTGCCTGGGCATCAGCAGGCGGTTGCGGGTTTAAGGGCGCCAGAAAAGGCACCCCGTTTGCTGCGCAGTCTGCTGCAGAATTGGTTGCTAAAAAATCAATTGATCAGGGCATGAAAAAAGTTGAAGTATTTGTTAAAGGCCCCGGCTCAGGCAGGGAAACTGCTATTAGAGCTATTCAGACAGCGGGTCTTGAAATTACACTGATTAAGGATGTAACACCCATTCCTCATAATGGCTGCCGTCCTCCCAAAAAACGCAGAGTATAATTAAAAAGGAGCATTAAAATTGGCTAGATATACAGGACCATCAAATAAATTATTTAGAAACTACGGTGTTAAGGATTTGTCCAACCGTAAATTAACATCGTCTATGCGTACAAATCCCTCGGGGCAGCATGGTGCAATGAGGAAAAAACCTTCTGATTACGCACTTCAATTAAAAGAAAAACAAAAAATTCGTCTTACATATATGGTGTCCGAAAAACAGTTTGCAGGCTACTACAAAACAGCCTCGGGCAAAACGGGAGTTACCGGTACCATAATGCTCCAAATGCTTGAAAGCCGTTTGGATAATGTTCTTTTTAGAGCCGGTTTGGCAATTACCAGAAAGCAGGCAAGACAAATTGTAAACCATGCCCATGTTCTTGTAAACGGTAAAAAAGTTGATGTGCCTTCATATCTGTTAAAGGCAGGCGACGTTGTTACTTTTAAGGAATCCAGCAAGAATTTTGTTAAAGCAGTTAAAGAATCAATTGATTTAGCGTTGAATTTTGCATGGCTGACGGTTGATTATGATAATTTGCAGATTACTTTTGACAGAGTGCCTTCAAGAGATGAAATGGATTCTGAATTTAAAGAACAGCTTGTTATTGAATATTATTCAAAATAATTAGGAGAGAACTAATGGAACTAAAGATTAAAAATGTTAATACAACAACCGGCTCGGATGGTTCGCAATACGGTAAATTTTTCATCGAACCTCTTGAAAGGGGCTACGGCGCAACAATCGGCAACTCTTTAAGACGTGTTTTACTATCAAGCCTTGAAGGTGCTGCGGTAACTGCGGTTCGTATTGAAGGAATTACCCATGAATACACTTCAATCCCCGGGATAGTTGAAGATGTTATCGATATTATGTTAAATTTAAAATCACTCGTTCTAAAATGCGATACGGATGAAGATCAGCATTTAAGAGTTGATTCAAATACCCCAGGTCCCTTGCTTGCAAGCGATATTCAGCTTCCTGCTGGGGTTAAAATAGTTAATCCTGACTGTCTTATCTGCACAATTGCCGAAGGCGGTTCATTCCATGCCGATATAGTTGTAAGTACCGGAAAAGGATACATAAATATTGATCCTCTTAAAGAACAAAAAAATGGCATGCCGATTGATATGCTGCCGATTGATGCCGCTTTCATGCCTATTAAACGCGTAAGCTATGTGGTAGAGCCTGCAAGGGTCGGCGAAGTTCTTGACTATGACAAATTAACTCTTGAAATTTGGTCAAACGGCTCCGTTGACGTTAATGTCGCACTTTCTAAAGCTGCAAATCTTTTAATAGATCACTTTAAACAAATTGCGGCAATAACCGGGCAGCCCGCTGTTTCTCAGATTATTGCAGAAGATGTTCAAGAAGCAGAACCTGAAGAACAGGTTTCTAACTATTCAATTGAAGATTTAGAGCTTTCAGTTCGCGCTTATAATTGCTTAAAACGCGCAAGCATTAACTCAATGGCAGAATTACTCAAAAAATCCGAACATGACCTGTTAAATATCAAGAATTTCGGCAAAAAATCTTCAGATGAAGTTATCGAAAAGCTTCATGAGCTCGGGCTTGATTTACAGCCCAATCCTGAAGGTATTGACGATTTAGAATTAATTTAGTTTAAAATAAAGGTAAAAAAAATGAGACACCAATGCAAAAGACATCATTTATCAAAAGCTTCTGACCAAAAAAGGGCGCTAATGCGTTCACTTGCGACCGAGCTTTTCCTGAACGGTGAAATAACAACCACAATGGCAAGAGCAAAGGCGCTCAAGCCTTATGCCGAAAATATTATAACCTTTGCTAAAAAAGGTGATCTTGCTTCACGCAGACAGGCTTTAAGATTTGTTTTTGATAAAGAAACAAGCAAATTCATAAATCCTGCGACGGGTGAAGTAAAAGAAACTTTGGATAAGGATGAAAAGCTCCCGAAACAGTCAGTTTTAAGACAGCTTTTTGTTGTTATCGGAAAAAAATATGCTTCGCGCAACGGCGGATATACAAGAATTCAAAGACTTGTTCCCCGCAGAGGCGATGCTTCAGAAATGGCGTTAATTCAGCTGGTATAAAATTTTGTTTCGGTATAAAATTTCCTTTGAATATTTGGGAACAAATTTTAGCGGCTCACAAATTCAAAAAAATAATAGAACCGTTCAAGGGGAATTGGTTAACGCTATCAGTACATTGACAGGTATAACTAAAGTCATAATGTCGGGAAGAACCGATAAAGGTGTGAGTGCAAAGTGCCAGTGTGCGCACTTTGATAGCCCGCATTTAATCGAAAATGAAAATAAATTCCTGCATTCGCTTAATGCTATATTGCCGTTTGATATCAGGGTTTTTTCAATTGAAAACGTTGTTGCTTCTTTTCATGCGCAAAAATCTGCAACATACAGGCATTATCAGTATAAAATAAATAATTCGCGCTTTAAAAAAAGCGTATTTGATAACAATGTTCTATATTCAAGGCTGGCTCTTGATACAGAAAAATCACGCAATGCACTTCATTTTTTACTTGGTGAACATGACTTTAGTTCTTTTAAGTCCGTATCTGGTAATCCTGCCAGGGTCTGCACAATTTATTATGCAGATATTTTCAAAGATACGGAATATGTCCTTATTGATATTGTAGGAAACAGATTTCTTTACAATATGGTAAGGGCAATTGTGGGAACGCTTTTTTTGATTGAAAATAAAAACCTTCCAGCTGATTATATGGATTGGGTTCTAAAATCAAAAAACAGGGCAAATGCGGGTGCAAACTCAAAACCCGAAGGACTCACGCTAATAAAAACGGGTTACGATAATCCTATTGACTATGTAATTAAATTAGATGAAAGGCACTAAATAATGAAAACGTATAGCGCAAAACCGCTTGAAGTTGAAAGAAAATGGCACCTCATTGATGCTGAAGGACAGCATCTGGGCAGAGTTGCAACAGTAGTTGCAAACCTTCTTCGCGGTAAACATAAACCTCAATATACGCCAAATGTTGACACGGGCGATTTTGTTATTGTCATCAATGCGGACAAAATTAAAGTAACAGGCTTAAAAGAAACAGATAAGATGTATTATCACCATACCGGCTATCCCGGCGGGCTTCGCAAAGCTTCATACAAAGAGCTTGTTGAGAAAAATGCAGCCCTCCCTCTTGAAAAAGCCGTAAAAGGCATGCTGCCTCATAATACACTTGGAGCAAAGCAGTTCACAAAATTAAAAATTTATTCAGGCGATAAACATGAACATGAAGCTCAAAAACCTGTTAAATATGAATTTAAAGGAGAAAACAAATAATGGCACTTGATAACAAAAACGAAATTGTAAAAACAGGCAGAAGAAAATGCTCAATTGCCGTTGCTAAAGTGGTTTCAGGTAAAGGCAGAATTTTTATCAACGGAAAAACCTTAAAAGGATATTTTGGCAACCGCCCGAACCTTGAAATGTTGATTTATAAACCCCTCGTGTTAACGGATAATCAAGATAAACTTGATATTCGTGTTAAGACAACAGGGGGCGGTGTAAGCGCTCAAGCTGACGCAATCAAACATGCACTTTCAAGGGCGCTTCTTTCAATGAACGAAGAATATAAACCGATTTTAAAACAAGAAGGTTTGTTGACCCGCGATTCAAGAATTAAAGAACGTAAAAAATACGGGCGAAAAAGAGCAAGAAAAAGATTTCAGTTTTCAAAAAGATAAAATT
>JAJQDG010000170.1 GCA_021202305.1 Candidatus Gastranaerophilales bacterium | reverse complement strand
ATAGTATATATTTGATTAACAATTTGTTACAATAGTGTATTTAAATAAGCTGTAACCAGAGAAATTATTTGAGGTTTAAAAAATAAAATTAAAAGGAAAGAAACTGCCATTGCAGGGCCATACGGCATAAAACATAAATTTTCGGGTTCATCTGTTTTTACTTCCGATAAAATTTCTCTGATACACCAGATTGCAGCAAATATAACAACAATTAAAAAAATGATTAAAGCATAAAACTGTTCAATTATTTCGCTTTTAGCAAAACAAAATATAAAAGCCAATAATAAACCTGCGCAAAAAAGCGCCCTTAACGTACGCACTTTTTTAATGCGCCAGGCATGGATACAATAATAAGGCAATATTGCTGTTACCATAATTAAAGCGCTTATTATAGCTGAGATAAATACCATTTTCCATCCAAAAAATGCACCTATACCCGCTGAAATAAGGCTGTCGCCTTCGCCGAATATTCTTTGACCGATGAAAAAATATACAATGCGCACCAAAATTTCATACAGTAAAAAACCGATAGCGGCGCCGATTAATGCAAATACAGCGCCTTGAATTCCATTTGATATTAATTGATAGAGTATTCCGGTAAAAATAAGAATATAAGCGTGAAAATCTATTATTACGCTTTCTTTAAAATCGCACACTGACATTACCGTCAAAATTGAGCAGGCTATCATAAAAAACAACGTCTGGAGCGAAAAACCGAATTTTAAAAACAAAAACAAAAAAAGAAACCCGCAAAAAAGCTCTACAACAGGGTATTGTATCGAAATATGCTCCTTGCAGTACCAGCATTTTCCTCTAAGAAAAATATATGAAAAAACGGGTATATTCATCCACCACTTGAGCTTGTTATTGCATTTCGGACATTTTGAAGGCGGCAAAACAATGCTTTCCCCTGAAAGCCCTCTGAGTGCAACAACATTTAGAAAACTGCCCACGCAAAGCCCTAAAACAAAAAACCAGATGCCGAAATATATAAGCAAAACCCAAACTCCGGTGTAATTATTCATAAGGTTTTACCCCGCGGCTTGTAACGTATTCAAACAGATTTAAAAGCGCTTTTTTCATTTTTCTTGAAACCTGCATTTGGCTCATATTGAGCTTTTCTGATATTTCGCGCTGGTTTAACCCTTCATAAAAGCACATTCTTATTATATTTCTTGAATCTAAGGCAAGAGAATTTATTGCTTCTTCAAGGATTATTTTGTTTTCAAATACTTCTTCATTTGAATAAATGCTTTCATCCGGAATTTTTTCAACCAGAGAATCGTTTTTGGCGTCAGCTTCAATTGCAGCCATTTGATCGTATGAAACGGTTGAAGTTCTTCTGTCCAAATTTATAACTTCTTCAATTTTTTTCTGCGGCATTTGCAAGGCTTGCGCAAGCTGTTCGTCAGTCGGAGTTGAACCGTATTTTTGGGTTAATTCAAGAGTAATTTTATGCACCCTGTACGAAAGTTCCCTTATTTCGCGCGGCGCACGTATCATAGAAGTTTTATCGCGGAGATAATGACGTATTTCACCCGTTATAAGATAAGTTGCATACGTTTTAAACCCTGTATTTTTTTGCGGCGAATATAAATCCATAGCCTTTAAAAGACCGATTGAGCCAACCTGCACAATATCTTCAACAGGGTCGCTTGAGCGGCGTGCAAATGATCTTGCCACTTTTGTAACAAGGGGCAAATACGCCATTACAAGAAGCCCCCTCAGCTTTTTTTTCATTTCAGGGTCATCTGTCTTTCGATATTCAATAAGCCAGTTTTTTATTTCTGAATTATCGGTGGTGAAATCTTCTTTGTTCATAACGTATTAAATATTCTATCGCCCGCATCTCCAAGCCCGGGGACTATATACCCTCTTTCGTTCAATTTTAAATCTACCTGCGCAGTTATTATTTTTAAATTTTTATAGGCGCCGGTTAGTTTTTTTATACCTTCAGGCGCGCAAATAAGGCTGATAAATACAATATTTTTTTCATCTATTCCCTGTTTTACAAAATTATGAACGGCATCGTAACCGGAATTTCCTGTTGCAAGCATAGGGTCTAAAATAAAAACATAGGTCTTATCGAGATTTTTAAATTTCCCCTTCATTTTATTATAGTACCAGATGGGTTCTAAGGTTTCTTCATTTCTGTACATTCCCAAGTGATGAACATGACTGAAAGGAAGAAGCCATTGCGCAATATCGGAAAAAACCAACCCTGCACGCAAAACAGGCGCAATAATAACATCGATATCTTTTTTTATAACTTCATTTTCGGTATCAATAATCGGGGTTTGAACTTTTATTGTTTCTGTAGGCAAATACTTTGAAGCTTCATAAAAAAGCGCGTAGCTGATTCTTTTTAGTGCAAGATTGAAAAGCTCGCAATCAGAATTTTTATCTCTCAAGACCGCTAAATTTGTTTTTATCAGCGGATGATTAAGCACGGTAACATTTTGAATTTGTTCCATATAAATTTCTCTCCTCCAAAATTTTACCGCAAGAAAATCAATGTATCAATAGTACTATGATTTTTTCACAAAAGTTTCTTCGCCTTTAAGGGCGCGGTTCATAAGCTCTAAAAATATTTCTCTGGAATTTTCTTTTGAATATACGGCTTTGTATATTGCTTTTGAAATAGGCGTTTCAATATTTATTTTATCAGCCAACTCGCAAATAGCTTTTGAAGTTTTAACGCCTTCAGCTACAGAACCGAGTTCGGATAAGATTTCATCAATTTTTTTGCCTCTTGCAAGCATTCGCCCCACGGTATTATTCCGGCTTAAACTGCTTGAACAGGTTGCAATTAAATCGCCCATGCCTGATAACCCCCACAACGTGGAAGGGTTAGCCCCCAAATAAACGCTTACGCGTACAATTTCAGCCATTCCCCTTGTTAAAAGAGCGCCTTTTGAATTGTCACCAAAGCGCATTTCATCTATAAATCCCGCAGCAATTGCAATTACATTCTTGAGGCTTCCGCCCAGTTCAACACCAATCATGTCATCGTTTGTATATAATCTGAACTTGTTTTTAACGGCAAGCGCAGTTTGAACTTTTTTGGCAACTTCTGTATCATCTGCGGCAACACAAGCAGCCGTAGGCTGCCCCTCAAGAACTTCAAGCGCTAAAGTGGGCCCTGACAAAACGGCAATGGTTTGATTTGGCAATTCATCCTTCATAACTTCACTCATGCGTTTTAAAGTGCCTTGCTCAAGCCCCTTTGAAGCATTAACAAGAATTTGTTCATCATTAATGCCTGCTTCTTTAAGCGCACGGCAAACAGCCCTGACCGCAGAAGTTGCCACAACAAGAAGAATAATTTCAGCGTCTTTTATTGCGCTTTTTAAATCGGATGTAATTTCTACTTTATCATCCAGCTGCACCTCAAATGGTTTTGTCGTTTTTTTATAAAGCAATAATTCCCGGGGCAAGTCCTCTTTTCTTGACCAACCTGATATTTCATCAAAATTATCAGTTAAAAGTTTGGTTAAAACCAAACCCCAGCACCCTAAACCCAAAACTGCAAGCTTCAAATTATATAAGCTCCATTAATTGTAACTCTTGTTCTATTTTGCTGTCGCGCATGCTGGCTTCTGCCAGACGCATAAACACATCATTTGAACTGTATGACCCCATAACACCTAAATCATGCGGCTTGCGGCAACCCGTCCTTTGAAATGTTTGTCCTGACATATTCGGCTTTGTACGGTTCTGCTGCAAGAATATAGGCGAAATACGCATAAAAGATAGGCTCCAAAAGTAGGTTCAGCCATGAATATATCACAACGATAATCTTTATGCAATAAGACTTGAGAGGTATTTTATTTTTGTAATTCGTAAAATAAAATACCCGCAGACAGCGCCAAATTCAATGATTCAACCGAATTTGACATTTTTATTGTGATTGTTTCATCAGCTAAATTTAACAATTCTTTACATAATCCCATAGTTTCAGAACCGAGCATGATAACCGGATTATCCGATATGGCGGATTGATTTGAAAAGTTATTTGAATTAACTGTTGCAGCAATAAATTTATGCGTTTTTTTTAATTCAATAAGCTCACTTTTATTAACTTTTAAAATCGGTATTTTAAACATATTTCCGGCAGAAGAACGTATTGTTTTCGGGGAAAATTCATCGGTAGTATCGCCGTATAATAAAATACCCTCTATTTGAAAGGCGCAGGCTGCGCGGATAATTGTACCAAGGTTTCCTGCATCTTTTATACCGTCTAAAAGTGCAATTTTTTTGAATTTTAAAAATTCAGAAAAATTATAAACAGGTTTTTTTGCAACTGCAACGACAACGCCCGGGCTTTCCGTAGTTGAAATTTTTTTTAAGACGGCATCATTTACAATATAAGTATCTAAATTTAGAAATGGGGTTTTTGAAAAAATGTATTTAATTTCCAAATTCGATAAGAGGGCTTCTTCTACCGCTTTTACCCCCTCCAGCAGAATAAATTCGTCCCTGTATTTTTTTTGGTGCAATTTTGCAACTTCTTTAATTAAAGGATTTTGTACGCTTGTAATTTCTTTCATTAAACGCCCCTTGTAAGCTCATTCCAATTGTCAAGCATAGTGAGTTCTTTTTTTGTAAGCAGATTTCTGTTAATAAGTTTTTCTTCATAAGGGAAAAGCGAAAGCGCAATTTTTTTACCATTTTCAAGGTATACAGCATTTTCAATCCTTATGCCAAAAGAACCTTTTTTATATAACCCCGGCTCTATTGAAAATACGTTGCCGTTTTTTATATTCATTCTGCTTTTTGAAGAAAGTACAGGTGGAGATTGATGAACAGGAATGCCTATGCCGTGTCCAAGACCATGAGGAAAGAAAAACCCCTCTTTTTCGTATTCTTTTAATAATTTTGCCGCCAGATTGTGAAGCGCATCTGTTTTTTTTAAATTTGAATTCATAGTATTTAATTGCGCTTTTAAAACGGCGGTATATATTTTTTTAACGTATTCACCGGCTTTTGTTCCGCACAGGAAAACCCTTGTTATATCTGTTGCGTATCCGCCTTCATAATATCCGCCGCAATCAAGAAGAATTATATCGCCTTCTTTTAAAATTTTTTCTTTGGAACAGGCGCTGTAATGGATTATGCTTGAATTTTCTCCTATTGCAAGAATTGTTTTAAAACTTGTGCAAAAAGCACCGTTTTTAATCAGGGAATTTTCAAATATTTGCTTTAATTCAAATTCCGATAACCCTTCTTTTATTTGGTTTTTAAAATCATACAGCGCATTTGCGAGTTTTTTATAAGAGTTTTTATAGTGAGATATTTCATTTGAATTTTTAATTGCAGCAAGCTCGGCAAGCGGATTTTTGTTCAGTTTAACTGGTTTTTTTATTAATTTGTAATCAAAAAGCGAAATAGTATTAAAA
>JAJQDG010000158.1 GCA_021202305.1 Candidatus Gastranaerophilales bacterium | reverse complement strand
TAATTGATGTCGGAGCATACAGAGAAACGGTTTTAAGAAATAAAATTCAAGAAGCCGCAAAATTAAATCTTTTAAGCTATGCGACATTAGATGTTTTAGAAAATATGGGCGAATTGCTTGGAGTATCAAAGTTAACAGCTGATTATGCTTTAACGACATTAAAATTTTCTGTTGATGAGCCTTTAGATTTCGATTTTACAATTCCATCAGGCACGGAAGTCGAAACAAATGACGGACTCTTTATTTTTCAAACAACAGAAAACTTAATATTAACGGCAGGTGAAACAGAAGCAACAGTCAAAGCCGAATGTGAAACAGCAGGAAGTGCGGCAAATAATTATGCAATAGGTTCAATCAATAATTTAATAACACCTCTAAGCTACATTTCAACAGTTGAAAATATTACAGAAACATCGGGCGGTGCAGATGATGAAGATGCCGACAGTTTACGGGAAAGAATCAGACAGGCTCCCGAGAAATTTTCAAACGCAGGAAGCAGAGGGGCTTATGAATACCACACATTATCTGCCCATCAATCAATAACTGATGTTGCAATAACTTCACCATCCGCAGGAGTTGTAAATATATATCCTTTAACATCAGACGGCAACCCTAGTGATGAAATTATACAAATAGTTCAGGAATATTTATCTGATGATAAAATAAGACCATTAACGGATTATGTTCAAGTCCTGTCTCCTGAAAAAATAAATTTTACAATTATTGCGGTATTGTGTCTTTATCTTGATGCGGATGAGGACAGTGTTAAAGAAACTGTTCAGGAACGATTAGAGGAATATAAAAATGAGCTTGCTTCAAGACTTGGAAAAGATATTGTACCTACACAAATTATTGCCATTTTAAACTCTATTTCGGGAGTGTACAAAGTAGAGCTTTCAACGCCTGCTTTTCAAAAACTCTCTGATTATCAATGGGCAAATTTAGAAAGTATCAATATAACTTATGGGGAAAGAACAGATGAAACAATTTAATTTATTTCCTGTTGCAGATACTTCCTGTATTACTCTTGATGAATTATTCAGCCGATTTCAGGAATTAGATACGGAATGTCTTTTAATTTATCTGTTTGATAAAGTTGAAGAATCCGCTCTTATACACCTTGCCGAACAATTTCATATAACAGGAAATGAGGGCTGGGCAAACTGTACAACAGTAAGTGAAAAACGGGAATTAATAAAAAACTCGCTAAATCTGCACAGATACAGAGGTACAAAATACGCACTTATTCGTGTCTTAGAAATTTTAGGACTTAACGGTCAACTGGAAGAATGGTTTGAATACGGCGGAGACCCTTATTATTTTAAAATTTCCGTTGATATAAATAATAAGCCATATTATGAAACAACAGAACAATCTTTGATTGATTTAATTACGGCAAATAAAAATGTTCGCTCAAAATTGGAAAATTTAATTATAAATATTTTATCCGAAGCAAATCAGTTATTTACAAGCTGCATGATAACAAGTGAGGAAGTTACGGTATGACAAAAGAATTTTACTCGGTTATAACAGATATAGGTCTTAATAAAATTGAAGAAGCACTTTCAAACGGCACAAAATTAGACCTTAAATATATTGCTGTCGGTGATTCAAACGGGGATTATTATGAACCTGAAACAACGCAGACAGAACTTAAAAATGAAAAATACCGCACAGAAATTACAGAAATTTCTTCACTTTCCGCTAAAGCGTTAATTCCTGTATCTGTAGGCGGATTTTATTTAAGAGAATTTGGAATTTTTGATTCGGATAATAATTTACTGCTTGTGGGGAAACAGCCTGAAACATATAAGCCTGTTGAAACCGAGGGAAGCTTTAAAGAATACTGGATGAAAGTTGTAATTAGTGCAATTAATTCTGAGGTTATAAGTATAAACGTTGACCCTTCAATACAAATGGCAAGTATTGAATGGGTAGAAAATTTATTTAACGGGCATACTCATTCGGATTTAATGCCTATATGGCTTTATGACACAAACGGCAACGGTGTAACGGACACCTGTGAATATATTGACGGCGGAACATTTACTGACGGCGATGAAATAGATATACCTCAGCCGCCGAGTGTACCTGAACTCATTATGAGTACAACCATTTACGATAAAAACGGCAACGGTATTGTTGATGAAGCCGAAAACATTGATGCAGGCGAATTTTAATTAGCGAATTTTAAGAAAGGAATAATTAATGGGAACATTACAAATTAAAAGAGGATTGGCAGAAAATCTTCCCGAAGATGCCGAAGCGGGTGAATTATTATATACAACCGACACAAAAAAATTCTATATAGGAAACGGAAGCGAAACCGATTTAACCGAATTTTCCAATTCTTCTCAGCTTTCAAATTATTTAGACCAAAAAGCAGAAAGCGAACACAGCCACGAATCAACCGAAATAACAGATTTTGATTCGGCGGTTGACAGCCGTATAGATATGCAAAAGGGCGAGGCAAACGGTCTTGCGACACTTGATACAACAGGAAAAATTCCAAACTCTCAAATTCCTAATTCTTTTAAAGAAGCATCGGTTGTGGAAAATATAACGGAACGTGATGCACTTGATGCTTTTGCCGGATTGCATGCTTTTGTTGTTGATGCTTCCGCAGATGATACAGTAGGCTCAGGAGGCGGAGCTGAATATGTTTATAACGGTTCTGCATGGATTAAGATATCTGAATTTAACAACCTTGATACACTGGTAGATTGGTCTAATGTGCAAAATAAACCCGATTTTGTGAGTTCCTTGAGCGATTTAGATGATTTTCCGAGTTTAGAGGGTCAGGGCGGCATGCTGCTTATGGTTTTACCTGATGAAAGCGGTGTCGGATTTGTTGCACCGTTTGACGGCAATTTTGACGGAGGACTGTTCTGATAAATGGGTACAAATATTAGAATAAGAAGAGGAAATAAAGCGGATTTACCATCAAGTGCTCCAAGCGGAATGCCCCTGTGGTGTGAAGATACAAACGAATTATATATAGGAACGGGTTCAGGCGTGCAAATAATCCATACCTATGATGCAGATACACTTGACGGCTATCATGCAAGTTCATTTGTTTTGTCCTCAAATCAGTATGTTTTTACTTACGGTTATAACACAGGAACTACAAGCTATGCATATCCGCCTACAAATTACACTATGTCAAACCTTGTTGCATTTATACCCTCTGTCAGGGCGCTTCATTACAGCGGAGACGTTGATTACAACGATTCTACATATTGTTACTGGGCAAAAGAGTCATCCAGAGTAAAAATAACCTGCTATAACACCGAACAGCGTTCAAATTCTCAGGTGAATTGGCTTGCTATTTGGAGGAAATAATAATGAATTATCTTTTAATAGAAAATAATCAACTTGTTTGCGTTTGCGGCTATAAGCCGAATATATCCGATGATGACATTCAAATAATTGAATATGACGGTTCTATTCCGGGAGAACGAATTTTATACCTTGACGGACAAATAGCAGATTCAAATGATTATGTAATTTTAAATGGGAAATATGTTAAAAATACGGCTGCTGTTGCGGAATTAGTTAACACAAATACAGAAGCAAAAAAATATCTGAATGACACGGATTGGATTGTTTTAAGGCACAGAGATCAGGTTGATTCGGGATTGGAAACATCTCTTACACAGGAACAATATATTGATTTATTAAATAAACGTCAGGCAGCAAGAGAAAGGGTGGTTGAATATGGATGTTAGCATTCAATTTAAAAGAGGTAATTTTGAAAATTTACCCGAATCCGCATTGAGCGGAATGCCTTTATGGTGCGAAGATACAAACGAATTATATATAGGAACGGGTTCAGGCATTGCAAAAGTAGGTTCAACAGAAACAACATCTTCAAGTGATAATACAACCGATACATCTGATTTAGATGAAACGTACGAAAAAATAGAAAAAACAATTTTATTCCCCGAAGCCGATGAAAATTATTGCTTTAACCTGACGGATAATTCCATAAACCGTATAACATTTTCATCTTCTGAAAGCGATGAAGCCGAAGAAGATGAGTACGAAGATGAAGTAACACCGGATCTTGGCGAAACTCTTATTGAAACAAGCACAAGTTCAAGCAGTTCAAGAACCGAATCATCTGAAGATATTACATATACAATTGTGCTTCCCGAAATAACCGATACGGATAAATATCATCAAATCCTTGTACAAATTGATTATCAAAACAGCGTAACGCTCGATTTAGGAACAACATACTTTTTTAATCAGGAAGAACCCGATTTTTCAAATCTTGGAACTTACAACCTTGTATATGAACATGACGGTTCTAATTGGTGTGTCGGATGTATATATAAAGGGGAAGCGTAATTTGAACATTTTTTCTTCACAACTGTTTTTAAATAAAACAAGCTATGGTATTTGGGAAAAAGTAACAACTTTTTCAAATTCAGGGTATTATTTCAAAAATTTGGAATACAACTCTAATTATAACGGATATTTTTTATATTCCACAGATTGCAAATTAGCTTATTCTGCCGATTTAATAAACTGGGAAGTAAGCACAGGCTGTTTTATATATGATGAAACAAATGAAGTTTATTATAAAATTACATCGACAACCGATGATGATACGGTATATATTTATATTTCAAAAATGTTATCATGGGGGAATTTTGATGAAAGCATTTTATTAGAATCTTTTAATAAATCAACAAGTGCTTATTTTTCTATCCAGCCGGCATCAAAATTGGGGGATTATACTCTGTTTCCTTATTATAATTATATCCGAACAGGCAGCGGCACTTCCGCAACTTATGATTGTTACCAGAAAATTTGTTATACAAAAGATTTTACAACCTGGAATATTAAAACATATTTATCTGAATCGGGTGTCAGCACCGGACATTATCAACAGACATCTCTTGGAAGTTCGGGTGAAAAATTTATTTTATTTTCAGCAACAGAAAACGGTTTTTGCCCGATGATATTTACCTCGCCTACAAGTTACGAAACTAAATCGGCACTATGGACGGCAGGTAATATGACGGCTGCCTGCGGATTTTATCTAAACGGCATCTGGTATTATTGTTCAAGTTATAAGGCAAAATACAAAACGCAAGACGGTACAAATTATACAACGCTTTCAAACAGCTATATAAATCCTTTTATGCTTTATTACAATGAAAAATATATTACAAGTGCCGCTGATACAACTTTACTTTGCATATATGACAGTGATTTTTCATCAGAAACTTATGTATCAGCCCCTACAGAAGTTAAAAATATTTTAGGAATATTAAATAACAAAATTTACATAATGGACACAGATGGTCTGATATTTAGCTGTCTCTTATACAAAACTCCGAGCCCACGAGACCGAGGATGATCTAGTATGCAGTCATCTTCTTGAAAAAAATAAAGAGGGGGGGGGTGGGGGGGGGGGG
>JAJQDG010000181.1 GCA_021202305.1 Candidatus Gastranaerophilales bacterium | reverse complement strand
TTATTACACTGGTTAATAAGTATACTTTGCTTGAACAGCAGATAAATCCTGCCGATATTAAGGATATCAGGGATTTTAAAACAAAAATAGATTTGGATTTCCTTGAAAGCGACATAGGAGATTTAATTAAATCCTGTATGGAAGGTGTTGAAAGAACAAAAAATATTATTTTAGATTTAAAAAATTTCTCAAGAATGGATGAAATGGTATTTTCAGAGTGCAACATTCCGAAAGAAATTGACACCACATTAAATATCTTGAACAACAAATTAAAAAACAGAATTACCGTTCATAAGGAATACGAAGAAAACCTTCCTAAAATAGAAGCCTACGGCGGTCAGATAAATCAAGTATTTATGAATATAATTGATAACGCGCAGGGTGCTATTAAAGGCAGCGGGGATATATACATACGCGCCAAAAAAGAAGGCGAAAATATTTCAATTCAATTTGAAGATACGGGCTGCGGCATAAAACAAGAAGATATAAATAAAATTTTTGAACCGTTTTTTACTACAAAACCCGTAGGTCAAGGCACTGGGCTTGGTATGAGCATTGCATACAGAGTAATTGAAGGGCATAACGGTAAAATTATGGTTGAATCCGAAGTCGGCAAGGGGACAAAAATTACCATAATACTTCCTATTGAGCATAAAGAAGCTGCCGGGGAGGTAAAAAACGGATAGAAGATATAAAATCCTGATTGTTGATGACGAAGTTGATAATCTTATGCTTTTGTATCGTACTTTGCGCCGCGATTATGATGTTACCCGTGCGCAGGGGCCGTTGGAAGCGCTTGAAATATTAAAGGAAAACGAATTTCAATGCATTTTGTCGGATCACAAAATGCCCGATATGGACGGTGTTGAATTTTTGAAGCGTTCAAGTATTCTTCATCCCGATACCATGCGCCTTTTGGTTACGGCATATTCTGATGTGGATATATTGATGAATGCAATAAACTATGCAAAAATATACCGATATATCAAAAAACCGTATTCCCCTGAAGAACTTTTGCATATAGTTCAATTAGCACTTGGATACTATCAATTAAAGGAAGACAATAAACATTTAATTTATGATTTAAAAGACCTTTTTTCAGGCACAATTAATGCCATCATGGATGCGCTTGATTCAAAAGACAGCTACACTCTGGGGCGCTCAAGGCGGGTTGCATTTTATACATCAAAAATTATATCTAAGATGAATATTTCAAAAACCGAAAAAGCGGTAATTGAACTGGCGGCACTTCTTCATGATATTGGCATGATTGGCGTCAAAGAAGAAATTTTGCACAAAATAGAATCTTTAACGGATATGGAGCGCGATGAAATAAGAAAACATGTATTTTATTCGGTTAAAATTTTAGAAGATATTAAACAGCTTGATAGGGTAACCGACATTATAAAGTATCACCATGAATTTTATAATGGAAAGGGATACCCGTATGAAGTCAAAGGTGATGAAATTCCCCTTGGTGCAAGAATTATTGCAATAGCAGATGCTTATGACGCCCTTGTTTCTTTTCGCCCCTACAGAGACGGGCTTACACCGGATGATGCAATTAAAAAAATTGAAGAACGCAGGGGTTCTCAATTTGACCCTAAAATTTTAGATGTATTTGAAAGTGTGGTTGATGAAGCAAATAAAGAGTGGGATGAATTAAATCCTTATGTCAAAAAAGAAAATTTAAACAGCTGATTGAGTTTGCGGAAAAATTCGCGCGGAAAAAATTAAATTTTTTAAAGCAGATTCCATTAGTTATTACATTTATTTTGCGCTAAAAATTAAATATTCAGATAAGGGTAAACACACAAACTCAATTATCTTTTTGTGTTTAAAAAACTGCCGGAACATATTTTCTTGAAAAAGCATGAAAACCAAACACAACAACTATAAAAAACTAAACAGTTATTGAAACAGATTTTTTTTGGAAGGAGTTTCATTTTTATGCATGGGCATAGAGTTTTCCAATTTTTTTAAATTATCCTCTGCTTCAATTTCTGCCAGTATATCATCTTGCGTAAGCTCTTTTAATTTTTCTATAAAAGGAACAGAAGCCTCTCTAAAGCCTGCAATTAAGGAATCTATATACTCCGTATAAGATTCTAAATCGTCATGTCTAAAACGCCATTCCTCATTAATAAACGCTTTTATAACAGTATCTTTTACATCTTTAAGAATATCATCCAGCGCTTCTTTAAACTCTTGTGCGTTTTCTTCGGAAGGAAAAAGCCTTATTTTTTGATAAGTGTTATCTATAATTATCATCGCTTTTTTTAGAGCAAGCCTTGTTTTTGCCCCGCGTATAAAATAACGGTTTTCTTCATCTTTAGAGATAGTAAAATCAAAGGGAAATGAAAGCTCGCACATAACGGTTGCATCCGTAAGTCTCACCATAAGATCAGATTTTAAATATTCATATTTTTCTCTGATTGTCATTTGGGCGGAATTTCCCCTCTATTAATAATGATTTTAGCAGAATTTATTTTATTTGTAAATAAAAATGCCCCTTTTAGAGGGGGCATTTTTATTCTTTTAATTTCCGTTTATACGCAGACCGTCTTTTTTGAATCTTCTATTGCGGCTTGTGCAGCGGCAAGGCGCGCCTGCGGAACCCTGAAAGGCGAACAGGAAACGTAATTTAAACCGATTGAATGACAGAATTTAACTGTATTAGGGTCGCCTCCATGTTCGCCGCAAATACCCCGTTTAAGGTTCGGGCGAACCGGCAGTGCTTTTGAAAGAGCCAGCTGCATAAGCTGTCCGACGCCTTTTGTGTCAATTGTTTCAAACGGGTTAGCGGGAAGAATTTTGTCTTCTACATATTTGCCTAAGAATTTACCTTCAGCATCATCTCTTGAATATCCGAAAGTCATTTGGGTGAGGTCATTTGTGCCGAATGAGAAAAATTCGGCATATTCTGCAATTTCATCTGCCGTCAGAGCCGCTCTCGGGATTTCAATCATAGTGCCGAACATATACTCAACTTCCACCCCTTTTTCTGCCATGACGCTTTTTGCAACAGATTCAAGCAGGGTTCTGTCTATTTTTAATTCATTCACGTGTGAAACCAAAGGAATCATAATTTCGGGTTTAACCGTCAAGCCTTCCATTTTAAGGTCGCATGCGGCTTCAAAAATTGCCCTTACCTGCATTTCGTTGATTTCAGGGAACATCAGCCCCAATCTGCACCCTCTGAGCCCCATCATCGGGTTTGATTCGGACAGTTCTTCAACCGTATGCAAAAGGGCTTCTTTTTCCGAATAATCTTTGCCTGTAGCTTTAAGGGCGGCAACTTCAGCTATTAAAGTTTCTTTATCGGGCAAAAATTCATGCAATGGCGGGTCAAGAAGCCTGATTGTCATA
Organism: Candidatus Gastranaerophilales bacterium; assembly: GCA_021202305.1. Lineage (GTDB taxonomy): Bacteria > Cyanobacteriota > Vampirovibrionia > Gastranaerophilales > Gastranaerophilaceae > Galligastranaerophilus_A. Next base: position 2,065 of record JAJQDG010000181.1, on the reverse strand, counting down.
GGGTAGCCGTTAAGCGCCTTGAACATATCTTTAAAATCTTGATATTGCATAGGAAGTAATTTTGAAAGAGCTTCCTGTCTTGCTTCCTTTGTGCCTGCAATAATCATTTTTTGCACCCACGGAAGTCTTGAAGGATCCATAAACATATGTTCCGTTCTGCAAAGACCAACCCCCTGCGCGCCGAGTTTGAGCGCGTTTTTAACATCTAAAGGAGTATCAGCGTTGGCTCTTACCGCAAGTGTTTTAAATTCATCAACCCAGCCAAACAAGGTTTCAAAATTGCTATCCATGGCTGTTTTTTGAGTTTTAACTTCGCCTTCCATAACTTCACCGGTTCCGCCGTCCAATGAAATAATATCATTTTCATGATATACACTTCCATCGGCTGCTGTTAAAGTTTTATTTGCTAAATCAATTTTAAGATCTTCGCAGCCTGAAACACAGGGTTTGCCCATGCCTTTTGCAACAACCGCAGCATGGCTTGTCATTCCGCCCCTTAAAGTTAAAACGCCTTGAGAAGCTATCATGCCGTGAATATCATCAGGGCATGTTTCAATTCTGACCAGAATAACTTTTTCGCCTGCGGAACCTCTTTTTGCAGCTTCATCCGTATCAAAAACTATTTTGCCTATAGCGGCACCGGGGGATGCGTTTAACCCCTGTGCAATTTTATGAGCTTCTTTTTTCGCTTCCGGACTGAAAGAAGGAAGAAGCAACTGGTAAAGCTGATACGGGTCAACCAGCTCAATAGCGCGTTGTTTTGAAATAATTCCTTCGTCGACCATTTCAACTGCAATGCGCACGGCTGCCGCAGCGGTTCTTTTGCCGTTTCTTGTTTGCAAAATATATAATTTGCCTTTTTCAATCGTAAATTCCATATCCTGAACATCTTTATAATGATTTTCAAGATTTTTAGCTATTTCAACATATTGTTTGTACAATTCAGGCATCTCATTTGCAAGTTCTGCAATGGGTTTCGGGGTTCTAATGCCCGCAACAACATCTTCGCCCTGAGCATTGGTTAAATATTCGCCGTAAAATTTATTTTCACCCGTTGCAGGATTTCTTGTAAAAGAAACACCGGTTGCGCAGTCATTGCCCATATTTCCAAATACCATAGTCTGCACATTAACGGCAGTGCCGTAATTGTGGTCAATTTTGTTTAAATTTCTGTATGCAACGGCACGGGGAATATTCCATGAACGGAAAACCGCTTCAATTGCCTCTTGCAGCTGGACATAAGGGTCTTGCGGAAAATCGCGCCCTGTTTCATTTTTAATTATTTCCTTGTATACGGGAATTAAAGATTTTAATCCTTCTGCTGAAACTTCGGCATCCGTTTTAACACTTTCTTTTTCTTTGACTTTATCAAGTTCGTCCTCAAATTTTTTCCTGTCTATATCCCATGCAACCGAACCGAACATTGTTAAAAATCTTCTGTAGCTGTCGTAGCAAAATCTTTCATTTTTTGTCAGATTAATCATTCCGACTAAAGTTGAATCATTTAAACCTAAATTTAAAATAGTTTCCATCATCCCCGGCATTGAAAGCCTTGCGCCGGAGCGGACAGAAACCAATAGGGGGTTTGAAGCATCGCCGAAGTTTTTTCCGGCTTGTTTTTCAACTTCTTTTAAATACGCTTTTACTTCATCCATAAGCCCTATTGGCATTGTGTTTCCGTTATTTATATATTCCATGCAAGTTTCGGTTGTAATTGTCAACCCCGGGGGAACAGGCAGCCCCGCGTTTGTCATTTCGGCAAGATTTGCGCCCTTGCCGCCTAATAACTCACGCATGTTTGCGTTGCCTTCTTTGAACAGCCAAACTCTTTTAGTATCGCTCATAAAATTCTCCTTACTGCAAACCTTTGTAAACATAAAAAAGTTAAGGGAATTTTAACACAAAAAAACTTTGTATACAAAAAATACAGAGTTTATTGTAGAATTTATAAAAAAGGATTTTTTATGTTTGTATTAGATGAACCTTATATATCGGAATTATTAAAAAATACAATTAAAAAAAAAATAGAAAAAAAAAAAACAAACACAAAAAAAAAACAAACACA
>JAJQDG010000030.1 GCA_021202305.1 Candidatus Gastranaerophilales bacterium | reverse complement strand
AAATAAGTCAATATTTGCTAATATCCTTGAAGGGGTTTGTATGAGTGCAAATGAAGATATAAGAATATTAATGCTAAAAGAGTGCTTAACGCTTAATAAATTGTCAAAACTTTATAATGCACAATATGAAACAAAATTCACGCCTGACGGGCTTTCAAAAAAATTAAGATATAATACGCTGAGATATGACGAAGCAAAAAAACTTGCAGATGTTATGGGATATGAATTAATATTTCAAAAAAGAATGTAAATAAAATTTTTAATTAATAAGTTTCAGGATTATAGAAGTATTTATGCCGCCGAATGCGAAATTATTTGTCATTGCAAATTCGGTATCGATTTTTCTGCCTTCGTGCATAATATAATCCAGTGGAGCACACTTTTTATCGGGATTAATTAAATTTAATGTCGGACAAAACCACTTATTGTGCATCATTTCTATAGTAAGTATTGATTCAATCGCGCCGCATGCGCCGAGCGTGTGCCCTGTATAGCTTTTAACGGAACTAATCGGGCATTTGCCTTTAAACACATTATATGTTGCAATTGATTCAGCTATATCCCCCTGTATTGTACCGGTACCATGCGCGTTTATATATGAAATATCTTCAGGTTTTAAATTTGCCGATTTTAACGCTTCTTTCATAACAATTGTCATTGCTTCGCTATTTGGATTTGTAATGTGCGCGCCGTCCGTGTTTGTTGCAAACCCGACAACTTCCGCATAAATTTTAGCATTTCTTTTGATAGCGTGATTGTATTCTTCAAGGATTAATGTTCCCGCACCTTCGCCTATAACTAAACCGTCCCTGTTTTTATCAAAAGGGGCGGGAGTTAATGAAGGAGTATCATTTTTTATACTTGTTGCATAAAGTGTGTCAAAAACGCCCGCCTGTACAGGGTGAAATTCTTCGGCGCCGCCTGCTATCATTACGGTTTGAATTCCGTTTTTGATAAGTTCGTATGCCGAACCTATACCCATAGAGCCAGAAGTACAGGCGGTTGATGTTGTTACCAGACGGCCGTGTGTTTTAAAATACAGGGAAATATTAACGGCAGTAGTCTGCGGCATCATTTTTATATACGACCCTGAATTAAGACTTTTTACTTTATTATCCGTACACATTGAATAAAAATCCAAAATCGCATCTAAAGAGCCGCTTGAAGACCCGTAGCTGACACCTGTTTGTCCGCTTGATATTATTTTATCTTCATATAAATCCGCATCAATCAAGGCTTCTTTTGCTGCTGCCACCGCCATTATTGCAACATTCCCCATTGTTCTTTTTGTTTTTCTGTCAAAATATTCAGGTATTACATAATTATCAAGCCTTGCCGCTAGGTAAGTATTTAAATTTTCATATTTTTCTAATTCTTTTTGATATGAAACACAGTTATTATAAGAATGCAGTCTGTTATATGCTTCATCAACTTTACAGCCGAGGGGGCTTATAATGGACATTCCCGTTATAACAACCCTGTTTGTCATAAATACATTCCCCCGTTAACAGATATTACCTGACCTGTTATGTATGAAGCATCCTCCGCAAATAAGTAATTGATGAGGCTTGCGACTTCTTTTGGGGTTCCCATTCTTTTTAAGGGTATCAGCGTTGAAATAATTTCATCGGGGATATCTTTTGTCATATCTGATTCTATTATACCCGGTGCAACGCAATTTACCGTGATTTTTCTTTTTGCCAGCTCTCTGCTCAAGGCTTTAACCGCGCCTATAATTCCGGCTTTTGATGCGCTGTAATTTACCTGCCCCCTGTTTCCGGTTAAACCGGATATTGAAGTCATTGCAACAATTCTGCCGCCTTTTCTGTTTTGTATCATGGGCATACATACAGGTTTTAATACGTTATAAAACCCTGTTAAATTTGTATTAATGACATCGTCCCATTCGCTGTCTTCCAGCATGGGGAAAGGATTATCTTTATTTATGCCGGCATTTAAAACAACTCCGTAATATGCGCCGTTTTCTTGAATATCTTTTTCTAATACGTTTTGGCATTTTTTTCTGTCTGAAATATCAAATTGCAAAATCCTTGCATTTTGACCCGTTTCTTCAATTTCTTTTTTTACATCCGTTAATTTTTCTACATTTTTATTGCAGTGCAAAACTATGTCGAAACCGTTTTTTGCCAGATACAAGGCGGTTTCTTTGCCTATACCCCTGCTTGAGCCTGTAATTAAAACTGTTTTATTCATTATTATCTGCCTCTTGATATACATTTAAAGCGGCGCTTGCAACTTCTTCTTTTGTTTCATTATAAATTAAACAATCAAAAGAATTTATTTCGCCTTCCGAAAATATTTCCTTAACCAAAATGTAATAGGTTTTGCCCTGTTCAAATTTGTCCAAAAGATTATTATACAGCCTTGTTCCAAGCAAATAGCCGATTTTAGGCGTTTTTAGTTTCTTTCTTAAAAATGCGTAACAGCCGATGGTTTGAGCCATATATTCTATCCCTATTATAGAAGAAACTCCTTTTATTTTTGAATCATAAAATAAAGAATTTTCTTTTATGGTAACCTTGCTTTTTAAATACCTGTCAGGTATTGAATAATCCACAATTTCATCAATTAAAATCATAGGGTTTTTATGCGGCAATATATCTTCTAATTTTAATTTATTGTTCATTTGCTGCCCCTTAAAATCATAATTGCATTAGTGCCGCCAAAACCAAATGAATTGCACATGCAGGTTTTGCAGCGCTTAAAATCATCCTGCAAACTAACCAATTTTATCGGCGGCAGGCTGTCATCAAAAATACCGTCATAAATGTGAGGAAATAATTTTTTGTTAAAATTATCCAATAATGCGCAGCATAGAGCTGTTTCTATACCGGCAGCGGCTCCCAAACAGTGTCCGGTAAGGGGCTTAGTTGAACTTGTTGGAATATTGCCGCCAAATATATCAAATACAGCTTTTGCTTCAGATAAATCATTTGCAAAAGTTCCTGTGCCGTGCAGGTTGATATAATCTATATCTTCCGGATTTAATTTTGCGTCTGAAAGGGCTTTTTCAATTGCCTCTTTTGCTTCATCTGCATTCGGGTTTGGCGTTGTAGCATGGTATATATCGGAGGTTTCACCTATGCCTGCAACCGTAATTCCTTTTTTATCTTTTTCTAAGACAAAAACAGAAACTGCCTCGCCTATATTAATTCCGGTTTTTTTCTTTCCGAAGGGATTGGTTTGCTCCGGCGATAGAATTTCTAAAGAATGAAATCCGTACAGGGGAACTTTTGTGATAGAATCGACCGCTATTATGATTGCCGCTTTTGAATATTTAGAATTTAAAAGGTTTCTTGCAATTGAAAAAGCCTTTATTCCGGAAGAACACGCGGTTGAAACCGTTGCATAATAATTATTTAAATTAAGATATTTTTTTACAAATAATGCAGGGTTTCCTAATTCGCTATGGCAAATTTGCCCCGTGTGTTCAAATTCTTCAACACCTGAATTTGTTGCAGCTATAACAACTGCGATATTATTTTTTCCGTAATTTTGAATTATGGCTTCTATTTTATCTTTTATTAATTCAAGAGCTTTTAATATTAATCGGTTGCATCTTGTGTTAAAAAATTCATCATTAATTTCAGGCAGAGGGGATTTGATTTTTGCAAGCCTTACAGCTTGATTTTTAAAAATTAAATCAGAGGTTTCAAAACTGCCGCAAACTCCCTTAACAGCGTTTATATAAATTTCATCAATGCTATTGCCAAGATTGCATACGGCATTGTATTTTGTTACACTTACACTCATCCGCTTAACCTTATAGTATAATGATAGCATGAATAAATTTGTTTCGAGCTTCTATATTAAGAATTGGTGCTGTTTAGATAATGTTCAAAATGCAGAAATACAATTTATTCCGCCGTTATTAAGGCGCAAATTAACCGGTATAAACAAAATGGCGGTTTTTGCTTTAAATAAATGTTATGATGATGAAATAGAAGAAGTTATATCTTCATCTCAGTACGGGGAATTTGAGAGGCTTGTTAAATTAATTAATCAATATACCATAGATAAGGAAGTTTCACCGATAATATTTTCTTCTTCGGTTCATAATCATCTTGCGGGCTTATTTATGCGCTTAGTAAACAGAACAATTCCTTATAATGCAGTTTCCGCATGTGATAATTCTTTATCAATGGGGCTTTTGAGTGCAGTTTTAAGCAGATTTAATAATATTTTATACTGTTATTATGACGGGGTTGATAATTCTAAATGCGTCTGCTTAAATATCAGTAAAAATTACGTTGCAGATAAACCGCGGGTAATGTTGACAAAAACCAACGAAACGCGCCTGAAAGATGACTTTGGCAACTTTGTACATTTTTTAAAAAAAGAAACTTCAAAAATAGCTTTATGGAATTACGTACTGAAATATGAATAAATTTATCAGCATAATCAGAACTTTTTTAGTTTTTATCTCTTTTGTTGTATTTGGCATCGGTACGATTATAATGGGCTATATTGTTTTTCCTCTTAATAAGCGGATGTATAAATCACCTGAAAAATTACATAAAGCGTATTTGAATTTAATAAATAAATCATGGTATTTTTTTGTACGCGCATTGTGTTTTATCCGCTTAATCCGCCTTGAAATTGATGATATAAATAAATTAAGAAATATAAAAAATTCAATTATAGTGTCAACCCATCCAAGTTTTATTGACGGGGTTATTCTAATGGCGCTTATTCCTGATACAACCTGCTTTGTGGCAGAAAGATTGGCGAAAAACAAAATTACCAAAAATATTGTAAATTCAATTTGTCTGGTTTCTCATAGACCCTTAGAAGAATTAAAAACCAATACCAAAAAAATGACGGATGAAGGTTTCAATATATTGATATTTCCAACGGGTATCCGCCACAGAAAAAATGAATATCCGAAAATAAGAAAAGGCGCCTCCTTAATTGCTATGAATTGCAAAAAAAATATTGTTCCGATTGTTATGTATACTGATTTTGATTTTTTGTATATAAATCAGCCCGTTTACAAGGCAGGTTCAAAACCTGTAACGTACAGTATTTTTACAAAAGACAGTATAGATGTAGAAAAAATCATGCAAACTTATCCTGACAGCGTCGATTGTAAAAGGGAATTGACAAAACTTATTTCTATGGAATTATATGACGGGTTTGCGGAAAAATCCAAAAATGCAGGAAAAAAATCATGTGCCGCCCCCGCCTACAGCGGAAAGGGGGCGGCTAATCCCGATACCCCGCGCCGGCTTTCGACACCTGTTTCCGCGGACAAACTTTAATTTTCCCCACCCTTGATGAGTAATTTTTATTTTTTTATGTTAGAATGGTTTATATGGAATTGGAAGATGAAATTAAAAAATTGATTATAACTTCTCTCGGGCTGGAAGAAATTACAATTGAAGACATTGACAATTCCGAACCTTTGTTTGGCGAGGGGTTGGGGCT
>JAJQDG010000080.1 GCA_021202305.1 Candidatus Gastranaerophilales bacterium | reverse complement strand
ATTTTTTCCTATGGAAAATAATATTTTAAAAATCGGAATAATAGGGCTTGGTGTTGTCGGCACCGGCGTTGTAAAAACATTATCAAGGTTTGAAAATATTCAAATAGTAAAAGCCGCGGTTCGCAATATAAACAAAAAAAGAGAAGTTGAAGTTAAAAAAATTACAACAGATCCTTTTGAAATTGCGAATGACCCTGAAATTGATGCAGTTGTTGAGGTGGCAGGCGGAATTGACCCGTGTTTTGAAGTTTTAAAGACTGCTATAAAAAATAAAAAACATGTTGTAACCGCAAATAAAGAGCTTCTGGCAAAAAAAGGCGATGAACTTTTTGCGCTTGCAAATGAAAATAACGTAACTATCCTTTATGAAGCTGCAGTTGCGGGCGGTATCCCCATTATAGGGCCTATTAAAAGCACGCTTAGAGGAAATGAATTTACGAAAGTTACGGGCATTTTAAACGGCACGACAAACTACATCCTGACCAAAATGGAAGAAGAAGGCCTATCTTATGAAGAATGCTTAAAACAAGCTCAAGCTCTGGGATATGCTGAAGCTGACCCCACAAATGACGTTGAAGGATATGACACAATGTTTAAAATTGCAATTCTTGCAAACATTGTTTTTCATAAAAAAATTGATTGTTCAAAAATTTACCATGAAGGTATAACAAAAATTTCAAAAGACGATATTGCTTTTGCAAAAGAATTGGGATATAAAATCAAGCTTCTCGGGCTTGCACGAAAAGTACAGGATACTCTTGATATAAGGGTACATCCTGTTCTTGTTAAAAAAGGCGGTATGGTTGCAAAAATTACAAATGCCGTAAATACTGTTCTTTTGGAAGGTCATCCTGTCGGACAAGTCATGTTTACAGGCCCGGGCGCCGGTGAATCGCCCACAGCAAGTTCTGTTGTCGGGGATATTTTAGCAATAGCATCTGAAATTGCATATACAGATACAATTCTTCCTGCCATGCGGGTAAAATCAGACGATTTGGCAATTCAAAAAAACATTTTAGACACCGAAAACTCTTATTTTATAGCGTTAAATGCACCTAATACAAGAGGTATAATAGGCACAATAGGCACGGTTTGCGCAATAAACAATATTAATCTTCAAAGCTTGCTTCAAAAAGGCGTAAAAGAGGATAATACCGCCTTAATTGTTGCAATTACTGATTTAACGCTTGAAGCAGATATGCAAAATGCAATAAAAGAACTAAAAATGCAAAATATCGAAGTTACAAATTTAATAAGGGTTATATAAATGAGATACGAAGGTTTAATAAATAAATACAGAGAATTTCTTCCGGTAAGCGACAAAACTCCGGTTGTAACACTTTGCGAAGGCAATACACCCTTAATTCGCGCGAAAAATCTTGCAAAAGAAATCGGGCTTGAAATGTGCGAAATTTATTTAAAATACGAAGGTTCAAACCCGACAGGCAGCTTTAAAGACAGAGGCATGACAATGGCTGTATCAAAAGCAAAAGAAGAAGGTTCTAAGGCTATAATCTGCGCTTCAACAGGAAATACTTCAGCTGCTGCTGCTGCATACGGCGCAAGTGCGGGGCTGAAATGCTATGTTTTAATACCTGACGGATATATTGCTCTTGGCAAGCTTTCTCAAGCCATGATGTACGGTGCTGAAGTTATTGCAATTAACGGAAATTTTGATGAAGCGCTTGAAGCAGTGAAGGAAATTTCCTCAAAATATCCGATTACCCTTGTAAATTCACTGAATCCTTACAGAATTGAAGGGCAAAAAACAGGTGCATTTGAAATAGTTGAATCTCTTGAAGATGCGCCGGATTATCATTTTATTCCCGTTGGAAATGCCGGAAACATAACAGCATACTGGAAGGGGTATAAAGAATTTTATGAACATAAAAAATGTACAAAACTTCCAAAAATGATGGGCATACAAGCTGAAGGCGCCGCACCTATCGTAAGGGGCGAAAGAGTTTTGCACCCTGAAACAATAGCAACGGCAATAAGAATAGGAAACCCTGCAAGCTGGAAAAAAGCAGAAAACGCAAGAGATGAATCAAACGGCACAATTGACATGGTAAGTGATGAAAAAATCCTTGAAGCACACAGTCTGCTTGCAGCTGTAGAAGGTGTATTCTGCGAGCCTGCAAGTGCTGCAAGCGTTGCAGGATTAATCAAATTAAAAGATAAAATTAAGCCAAATTCAAAAATAGTTTGCATACTGACAGGAAACGGCTTGAAAGATCCTGATTGCGCAATTAAAAACGCAAAATCAAAAGTTCAAAAAACAACAAGCAGCCTAAAAGATATTACGGCTCTGATGAAGATTTAGCCGTTTAAAAAAGAAAAAGGCTTGCAATGAATTTTTCTTTGTGTTTTGATAGTAGACAAGTTGAATGAAAAGATAAAAGAAAGACAGTAAAAAAGTGGTTAAAATAAGACTTAAAAGACTCGGGTACAAAAAAAATCCGACATACAGAATTGTTGTGATTGACTCCAGAGAAAAAAGACAGGGCGCACCGATAGAAGAATTGGGGCATTATAATCCTAAAACAAAGGAAATGAAGTTAAATAAAGTAAGCGCTGAGAATTGGATTAAAAAGGGCGCAAAAGTCAGCGAAACAGTTACATATTTAATTAAAAATTGTGACGAAAACGGCGCGCTTGTTTATAATAAAAAATCCGAACAAAAACTTTCGCGCAAGGCGCTTGCAAAACTTGAAGAACAGAAAAAACAAGAAGCTGAGGCTGCACAAGCTTCAGAGAGTGCAGACACTTCAAAAGAATAATTTAAAAAGAACACTTTATGAGCCTCCTTTTTTTAAAAGAGGCTCGTTTTTTTGTTATTAGTGTTTGAAAGCAGATAAAGTGTGGCATAATACATAATATGATGTAAATAAATTTTAAATATATTTACCGGTTTGAAAAATTGTGTTATTATTATGTTATAGTGAACAGTGAATGAAGGTTATTCTGTATGAAATTTGTTTTAAATTCTAAGAAAAAAGCTCAGAGCTTGATAGAATACGCTCTTATTCTTGCAATGGTTGCGGTTGTTGCAATTGCTGCCCTGCAATTGTTGGGTAACAATATCGGCTCTACATTAAGAAGCGCGGCAGATACCGTTGGCGATGGCGCGGAAAATGCCGGCAGAAATGCATGTTCTGCCATGGGTGACGATTTTCAATGGAACGAAGATGATAACACCTGCAAATTTATTGGCGATACAGACGAGTAATTTAGAAATATATTTATGAAAAACCTCCATTACAAAGGAGGTTTTTCTTTGTTTTAAATTTTATTATCTTTATCAAAATTGAATTTTAAACTGTGAATTTGCATTAAATATTTTTTTAATTCGCCGATATTGGCGTTTTCTTCGATTAAATCCTTATCAACAGGGTTTTTTAAGCCGTCAAGCGTTTTTTGAAAACCGGATTTTTCCCCGAGTAAAATTGTAACAAGATGATCCAAATTTCTTGCGCCGAGGTGTGAATATTGATTTAATATTTGCGATTGAGTTTTGCCTACTTCAAACTTATATAAGAATCGTGCAGTTTGAATATCCGCCATGGTGAGGTTTACACGCCCATACTGGTGCGGGGTGTACATAATATCTTCAACATTGGGAGAATGCCCCAGACCTATCGCATGCCCTATTTCATGTAAAATTGTATGGTATACTTCATTTTCATCCATATACTTTTTATGAATAATGCCGTCAGAAAGCCCTATATTGACTTCTGCGGAATAAAAACGCCCGTATTCATCAAAATTAAACTGACAATTGCCGAGAGATTTTCTCTCTACCCGTTTCCATTCTAAATTCAAGTTTGAATCATTTAGATTTGTAACAAGATTAAACCGGACAAGTCCACCAAGCGCAGATTGCCACGTATTAAAGGCGTTTATTACCATTTGGCGATACCTGTATCCGTCTGTTTCCGACATGGATTTATACCACCTGAAAGGCGCAATATACACCGCAAGGGGCATTAGACTTTGAGGCCAGCGCGAAAGGCGCCCCCCCTTTGACAAACAATATTGCAGGTAAGTTACATTTTGCATTATAATAGAAATTATAGCATAATACTATAAGATATTGGGAGAGATATATATGAACATGATACAAATGATGCAGCAGGCGCAAAAAATGCAAAAAAAGCTCAAAGAAGTACAGGACGAATTAAATGGTATCACCGTAGAAGGAAAATCGGGCAGTGCCGTTACGGTTACTTTGACGGGGCAGTCAAAATTCAAAAGCATTAAACTTCAAAAAAGTGCAATAAATCCCGAAAATCCTGATTCTGTTGATGATGAAACGATTGAACTATTGGAAGATTTAATCACACAGGCAATGAATAATGCTTACAGCGAAGCGCAAAATGTAATGGAAGCCAAGATGAAAGCCGTAACCGGCGGAATCAGCATTCCGGGATTATTTTAATGGAATATACTAAACCGCTTCTAAGATTAATTGAGTATTTTCAGAAATTACCCTCAATTGGTCCAAAAACAGCGCAGAGACTGGCTCTTTATATATTAAAAATGGAAAAACCCGAAGTTGAAAGTTTTGCAAATGCGATGGTAGAGGCTAAAACTACAATAAAATACTGTTCAAACTGCTATAATATTTCATCAAACGACCCATGCGAAATTTGCACTAATACTTCAAGAAGCCGCGAAACTATTTGCGTTGTTGCAGAAGCAAAAGACCTTTTTGCAATAGAAAAAACAAATGAATATTCGGGGCAATATCACGTTCTGCAAGGGCTTATTTCGCCTATGGACGGCATTGGACCTGATGACATAAAAATAAAAGAGCTTTTAAAAAGAGTTCATGAAAATGAAATAAAAGAGGTAATTTTGGCGCTAAATCCTTCTGTTGAAGGAGAAGCCACTGCACTTTATTTATCAAAACTCTTAAAGCCGTTTGGCATAAAGGTTTCAAGAATTTCATACGGCATTCCGATTGGAAGCGAACTTGAATATACAGATGAATTGACCCTGATTCGAGCCATTGAAACACGTCAGGAAGTATAATCAGACTGTTATTTCCTTTTCGCCTCTGTATGTTACATACCCTAAAGGTGTATCAGGCGGGCGTTTAATAAATTTTCTTTTTGTATAAATAATTTGCGCCTTATTTAAACCTTTATAGGGAGAGTTTTCTTTAACAATTTTTGCCGCATATAATAAAACATCATCTTGAATCTGCACCCTGCCATTTTGGGTTTTAATTATAACATGGCTCGAAGGGGCAAATGCAGCATGCAGCCAGATATCTTCGGGGGAAGAAAGTTTTTTTATCAAGAAATCGTTTTGTTTATTGTTTTTGCCGAGAAGAATTTCAACATCATTATAAAAAATATGTTGAACCTCTGTTTTTTTATCACCTTTTTTAGGGTTAGAGCCGTTAGTATCCAATAGAGAAATTTCATCCTCTATTTCAATAAGTTCTGACAAACCGGAGGCATTTTGAAGTGAAAATATTATAG
>JAJQDG010000031.1 GCA_021202305.1 Candidatus Gastranaerophilales bacterium | reverse complement strand
CTAGTAATGTCTTTATGATAACAGGGTTTCTTTTGTCCCTGTATACATGCGTTTCAAATGATGTAATTCAAACTTTAGGAACTTACCTCAGTGCCAACAGGCAGCGCCCGTTTTGGATTTTGTGGATATTTTCAGGCGCGGTTCTCATCCTGACTTTTACCCTCGGGTGGTATTTTAATGACGGCGATATGTCTTTTGGAAGGCTTACGAGAATACCCTATGCGCAAACTTTTTACTGGTGGCACGTTTTGCCGCCTTTAATATTAATATTGCTGACCAGAAAAGGCATTCCCGTTTCAACAACATTTCTTATTTTAAGTGTATTTTCATCCAGTCAGGTTATAGGGTTAATGCTTGCAAAATCTTTTTTTGGCTATTTCGTTTCTTTTGTTGCCGCACTTTTTGTTTATTTTATAATTGCAAGACCCGTTGAAAAAGTTTTTTTATATTCAAAAAACAAGAAAATCTCCTCAGGCTGGCATGTGGCAAAATGGGGGGCAACCGCCTTTTTATGGTCGCAATGGCTTATGCAGGATGCCGCCAACCTTTTTGTATATTTACCCAGAAAACTCTCGTTTGAACAAATGCTGCTTGCAGTTTTTGCTTTTGCAATGCTTCTTGGAATTGTATGTTACAGAAAAGGGGGCGAAATTCAAAAAATTTTGCAGCTTAAAACAAATACGCAGGATGTGCGCTCTGCAACAATCATAGACATTATTTACGCTTTTATTTTAATGTATTTTCAGCATGCAAATAATATTCCCATGTCGACAACCTGGGTATTTATCGGGCTTTTAGCAGGCAGAGAAGTTGCCATGTATAATAGACTGCGTTTTGAAACCGAAAAAAAAGTGTATAAGCATGTTCTGAAAGATCTTTTAAAAACTGTCTTAGGACTTATTATTTCAATAGTTACGGTGCTTATAATAAATCATTTTAATGAAATTAAAGAAATTATTCTGCATTATATTAATTTGTAAAATTAAAATTCTGCACATGTTTGATAGCAGTGATTAATGCCGTTAACAAAAAATTTAACGGTTCCGGTTAAATATCTGTACTTGATATCTGCATCATCCCCTATTTTTTTCTGTTTTAACAGTCGTTATTAAACACCCTGCACCCAATGTTTGCACAACCGCTATTTTTTTCTGTTTTTAACAGCCTTAATTAAACCTCTGAAAAGCGGGTGTGCTTCTTCAGGGCGCGATTTAAATTCAGGGTGAAACTGGCATGCTACATGCCAGTCATTTTTAGGGTATTCAACAACTTCGGCTAATAATCCGTCCGGAGAAGAACCCGATATAACAAGTCCTGCATCTTCTATAATCTTTTTAAATTCATTATTTACTTCATATCTGTGGCGGTGGCGTTCTTCAATAATTTTTTTACCGTACGCTTTTTGAACTTTTGAACCTTCTTTTAAATGGCAGGGATATGCCCCCAAACGCATTGTACCGCCGTAGCCCGCCACATTTTTTTGTTCTGTCATAAGGTCAATAACGGGATATTTTGTATGTTCGTCAAATTCTGTACTGTTAGCATTTTCTAACCCCGCCACATTTCTTGCATATTCAATTACGGCGCATTGCAGCCCCAGACAAAGCCCGAGAAAAGGCAAATTATGCTCTCTTGCATATTTTATTACGTTCAATTTTCCTTCTATTCCCCGAACGCCGAACCCCCCCGGCACAACAAGCGCATCAACGTCTTTCAGCATTTCTTCCGCTTTTTGTTCATCGGTGCATTTTTCACTTGCGAGCCATTTAATATTAACCTTGTAATCAAATTCTAAGCCCGCATGTTTTAAAGATTCCACAACGGAAATGTAGGCATCATTCAAATCGGTATATTTTCCGGCAAGTGCTACCGTGATTTCGCTTTTAGGGTTTTTAATTTTATCAACCAGCTTTTCCCAGGAAAGCAAATTGGGTTTCTTGTCTTTTACGTTTAACAATTTCAAAGCAACACCCGCCATATTTTGCGCTTCAAGAGCAAGCGGAACCTCATATATAGATTTCATATCTTTGCTTTCAAAAACACATTCCCTGCTGACAGAACAAAAAAGCGCGATTTTTTCTTTTTCTTTTTGGCTGATTGGAACTGCCGTTCTGCAAACGAGCATTTCGGGCTGTATACCGTAGCTGCGAAGAACGTATACCGAATGCTGCGAAGGTTTTGTTTTTAATTCTCCCGATGTTTGAAGATAAGGAAGCAAAGTAACATGAATAGAAATGGAATTTCCTATTCCTTCTTCAAGCCTGAATTGGCGTATTGCTTCAATAAAGGGCTGGCTTTCAATATCGCCTATTGTGCCGCCTATCTCGGCAATGAGGAAATCCGGCGAAAAATGTTTTGTTGCCATTTGAATTCTTGCTTTTATTTCATTTGTAATGTGCGGAATAACCTGAACTGTTGCCCCCAGATATTCCCCTTTTCTTTCCTTTGAAATAACTGTCTGGTAAACAGAACCAGATGTTACATTATTCAACTGGTGCAATGATGTATTTGTAAACCTTTCGTAATGCCCCAAATCAAGGTCTGTTTCTGCGCCGTCATCCGTCACAAAAACTTCGCCGTGCTGAAACGGACTCATAGTCCCCGGGTCTACATTTATATACGGGTCAAATTTTTGAATTGCAACGGAAAACCCGCGCGCGCGCAAAAGCTTGCCCAGGCTTGCTGCAACTATACCTTTCCCGAGCGAACTTACAACGCCGCCGGTTACGAAAATATATTTGGTCATTATCAAATCCTTAACTGATTTTTGGAACCTTAAAGAAATCCTGTTCGGCTTCAGGGGCATTAGCCATTAATTCTTCCCTTGAAAATTCCGAAACAACAACATCTTCACGCATAACATTTGAAAAATCTATAGGATGATTCATCGGTTCAACTCCGGTTGTATCAACCTCGTTCAACTGTTCCATATATTTTAAAACATCGCCTAATTGTTTTGAAAATTTTACTTTTTCATCATCACTAAGCTCAAGTCTTGCAAGTTTTGCAACATGTTCAACATCTTTGATTTCTATCATTTTTCAATACCTCGGTATAATAATAACGGAAAAGAAGGCATGATGTAAAGTATTTGTAAAAAAAACAAAATTTTAATATAATTACCGGTATGGAAAAAATTAATGTTATGATTGTTGAAGATCACGCCCTCACACGTTTCGCGCTCAGGACTTCTCTTGAAGATACGGAATTTGTAAATCAAATTTTTGAGGCTGAAAATGCAAAAACTGCATATTCGATTTTAACCAAACATAAAACAGATTTGATTTTAATGGATTTAGGGCTGCCCGTTATAAACGGAGCCATGGCTTCTATGGAAATTAAAAAAAGGTATCCTGACATCAAGATAATCGTAATTACTTCGCATAACGGCGAAAAAGAGGTGCAAGCTTGTTTGGATGCCGGAATTAATGCATACTGTTCAAAAGATATAAAACCCGAAAAATTAATTGAACTCATAAAAGAAGTTATGGAAGGCGCCTTATGGTTTGACCCTTTTGTATCGGATACTGTTTTAAATAAAACAAGCATTATAAAACCTAATACGGAAAAAAACAGATACGGTCTGACGGCAAAAGAGCTTGATGTATTATCGCTTCTTGCCGATGGAAATTCTAATTTTGAAATAGCAAAAAAAATGAATATTTCAATAAATACCACAAAAGTCCATATGTGTTCGGTTCTGCAAAAGCTTTCCGTTGATGATAGAACTCAGGCAGCCATAAAAGCTATCAGGGAAAATTTAATATGACAGATGAAAAAAAAATTTTAATGATAGATGATAACCCGAACCCCTTAGCAGATATGCTTTTAATGTACGGATACGAAACTACTGTCATGCCAAACGGTAAACAGGGCTTTGAAGAACTCAAAAAAAATTCAGATAAATATGACCTTGTTCTTTTAGATGTAATGATGCCTGTTATGGACGGGTGGGATACACTAAAGCTTATCCGCTCCGATAACATTTTAAAAGATATCCCGACCATAATGCTTACCGCTGTTGATGATGATTATAAACAAATTTCAGGGTTAAAACAGGGTGCGGATGATTATATTGTAAAACCCTTTGTTTTTCCTAATCTTCTTGCAAGAATTGAAGCTCTTTTGAGGCGCAGCAAGTGGAATAAGAACGAAATAAAGAAAATGGAGGCAATTAATCAGCTTACACAAAGGGAAAAAGAAATTTTAAAACTCGTATCTCTTGGCAATTCAAATGCACAAATCGCACAAAAACTTTTCATAAGAGAAATAACGGTAAAAACTCATCTGAATAATATTTTCAGAAAAATCGGTGCGGATAATCGTACACAGGCTGCAATTCTTGCTATTGATGCCGGAATTAATACCAATTATAAAAAAGACTTTACATAAAAGGAAGATTTTAATAGAATACATATAGCTGATTTTTGGAGAAAATAAATGGCAAACCGCACAAAAGACCAATGGATAGATTTAATTTTAAATAACAAAAGCGATTTTGAAATTAAGCGCGGAGAAATCGCGGAAGTTATTGATTTAAGTGAGATAGAACTTACATCAAATGAAATATCAGATCTGAATTTAAATAATATTGATTTTACCGGTTCAACTTTTTGCGAAACTCAATTTGTGAATGTTAATTTTTCTGATTCTGATTTTACCAGCTGCGATTTTACCCGCTGCCGTTTTATTGAATGCGATTTTACCAATACAACTCTTTACGGTGCGGATTTTAGCTATAGCGAAGTTCATTATTGCAATTTTCAAGATGCCGATATGGCAGGCTGCATTTTAAATGAGGCAAATTTAGAAGAATCAGACTTTGTTCAATCTGAAAATTTATCTGCCTGCCGGTTTGATGACGGCACAATTTGGCCCGATACGGATAAACTGCCCGAAGATTTTGATTCTACATACAGTTACGACCTTTCTTCCCTAAAAGATGAGGAAGAAGAAAACTCCTCTGATTACATGTATTAAATTTATGTTAACATGTTTTTATGAAAAAAATTTTATCCGCAGTTTTTCTGTTTATATCCTGTATAGCTGCATTCGGTTTTGATGTAGATACATCAACCGTGCCTGACAAAGTTCAGTTAACACCCGAAATTGATAAACTGAACGGAACGCTTTTTATAACGGAAAATGAAGAAGCCCAAATTATAATAAATAAACAGCAGGAAAAAGATGTTGAAGATCTTGAAATAATTTGGACTGCAACAGTAAATAAAAATCCTATCATAAAATTCACGCTTGAAAAACTTGCAATTCCCGAAGAACAGCGCAGAATTCATTCTTCGCTAATGGCAAAAAGCATGAGCGCCATTATAAGCGGGGCTTCAATTTTACCTTCATTTTTAGGGATGAATTATGCGGTGCAATCGGCTTCATATATGTCTGCAAGGCTTGCCAATAATTTTATAAACAAAGATAATAATAAAATTTTGGAAAATTCCCCTCTGACCGATACCGAAGCAATAGAGCTTGCGGGATTAATTGAAGATTTACAGGATGAAATTGTAGTTGCATATTATTG
>JAJQDG010000189.1 GCA_021202305.1 Candidatus Gastranaerophilales bacterium | reverse complement strand
ACTTTGAATTTCATTCAAATTTTGATAGATGAAAACAGAATTGAATGTATAACTCAAATAAGAGATTTTTTTGAAGAATGTCTGAATGCTAAAAACAATTTGATAACTCTTGAAGTAACTTTAGCAATTGACCCGAAACCCGATTTAGCTCAATTAATTCAAAAAACGCTGGAAAAAAAATATAATTCTTCCTTGAGAATTAATTTTTTAAAAAACGAAGAAATATTGGGCGGCATGCTTATAAAATACGGTGATACCGTAATAGATTTAAGTGTAAGAAATAAAATAGAAAATTTTAGTAAAATATAGGGAAATAAAGATGAATTCAACAATAAACGCAAGCGAGATTTCAGCCGTAATAAAATCTAAAATAGAAAATTATCAAAATAAATTGGATATTTTAGATGTCGGCACGGTAATTCAAATAGGCGACGGCATTTCAAGAATATACGGACTAAAAAATGTCATGTCCAACGAGCTTATAAGTTTTGATGACGGCAAGGGAACTTTAGGCATTGCTTTAAATCTTGAAGAAGATAACGTCGGCGCTGTTATTTTGGGCGACTATACTTCCATTAAAGAAGGTATGCAGGTCAGAACAACGGGCAAAATAGCTTCAATACCCGCAGGTGAAGAATTAATAGGAAGAATAATTGACCCCACAGGTGTTCCGCTTGACGGGAAAGGCGAAATTCATTGTACAAAAATAAGACCGGTTGAAAGGATTGCACCCGGAATAATATCAAGAAAATCTGTATGCGAGCCATTGCAAACAGGCATAACGGCAATAGATGCCCTTACCCCTATCGGCAGGGGTCAAAGAGAGCTTATAATCGGCGACAGACAAACGGGTAAAACAGCTATTGCAATTGATACTATAATCAATCAAAAAAATGAAAATGTTATATGTATATACGTTGCAATTGGTCAGAAAAAATCAACCGTGGCGCAGCTTGCAAAAGTGCTGGAAGAAAAAGGCGCTATGGAATATTCAATCATAGTGTCCGCTTCTGCTGATACGCAGGCTCCGCTTCAATATATTGCTCCTTATGCAGGGTGCGCCATAGCGGAAGAATTTTTAGAACAGGGCAGGCACTGCCTTATAATTTATGATGATTTGACAAAGCATGCGCAGGCGTACCGTTCCATGAGCCTTCTTTTAAAACGCCCCGCGGGCAGAGAAGCATACCCGGGCGATGTATTTTATTTGCATTCAAGGCTTTTAGAAAGAGCTTGCAAACTTTCAGATGAATTGGGCGGCGGTTCAATTACGGCGCTCCCTATTATTGAAACACAGGCGGGTGATGTTTCCGCTTACATTCCGACAAACGTTATTTCAATAACAGACGGGCAGATTTTTCTTGAAACAAACCTCTTTAATGCAGGTCAAAGACCGGCAATAAACGCGGGCATTTCGGTTTCAAGGGTCGGCGGCGCCGCACAGACAAAAGGCATTAAACAGGTGGCAGGGCAATTAAGGCTTGATTTGGCTCAATACAGGGAACTGGAAGCATTCGCCCAATTTGCATCTGATTTGGATTCTGCTACAAAAGCACAGCTTTTAAAAGGTGAAAAATTAACTCAGATTTTGATACAGCCCCAGTATTCGCCCATTTCGGTTGCACATCAGATAACAATTTTGTTTGCAGGCAACAACGGCTTTTTGGACGAGATAAAAAATACTGATATTCCAAAATATAAAAAACAGTGGTTTGATTATTTCTCATCTTCCATGTCCGAACTGGAAGCAAAATTGAATGCGGGCGACAAATTAAGCGATGATGATAAAGAAAAACTATGCGCTGAATTAAAGAATTTTAACGAGAATATCTTTAACGGGGAAAATTAAAATGTCAAATCTTAGAGAAACAAAAGAAAGAATTCAAAGTGTTAAAAATACGCAAAAAATTACCCGCGCAATGAAAATGGTTGCAGCAGCCAAAGTTAAAAAAGCGGAAAATGCCGTTAAAATGAGCCGCCCTTTTACTATGGAACTGTTCAAGATGTTTGTTGAAATTTATAATTCTATTGAAGATAAAAATTTCGACAAAGTGATATCTTCAAATCCGCTTGATAATTACCCCGTGCTTTTAAAAGAACGTCCGATTAAAACACTCGGGCTTTTGATTGTTTCTTCCAATAAGGGGTTAGCGGGTGCGTATACTGCAAATTTAGTGCGTTTTGTGTCAAAAGAAATTAAAAATGCCAATAAAAACGGTGTTCATGTCAGAGTGTATATTATCGGCACAAAAATTGAAGCGCCGCTTAATGCATTGATGAAGGATTTAGATTTTGACATAAAAGAAGTTTATACAGGCGTTTTAGACGATATAAACGCAAGTTCTGCAAGAGCGGTGGCGCTTGATTTGGCTGAAGAATACGTAAAAAATAAGATTGATAAAATTGAACTTGTTACAACCCGCTATATAAATATGATGAATTATAAAGTTGAAGGCTGGACACTTTTTCCTGTGATAAATACAAAAGATGAAAACATACGCAAATTTTTTAAAGATGAATTTAATCAGGAAAATAAAATTGAGTATAAGACCTTCTTTAAATACGATAAAACAGCATCTCAGCTTTTTGAACCAAGCCAAAAAATTCTTTTGCAGAAAATTGTTCCTATGTATATAACCAATGCGATTTTTCAAGCCCTTTTAGAGGCGCAATCATCGGAACTTGCTTCAAGAATGACGGCTATGTCAGCTGCCGTTAATAACGCTAACGAGATGATTAATGCTCTTACGGTTGAATATAATAAAGTGCGCCAGCAAAATATCACTCAGGAAATAACAGAAGTTATATCAGGCAGCCTTGATAAATAGCCCCACAAGACAAATTTTGAATTAATTTATTAATTGAGCTAATTCAAAGGCGGCGGTACCTTTTGTTTAATAAATAAACTTTAAGACAAATTCTGAATTAATTTATTAATTGAAGCCGTTTCTGTTTCAATTTCAATTATTCTTGCTCCGGTTTTTTCAACTACTTCTTTCGGGGCGCTTTGAACAAATTTTTCATTTTTTATTCTGGCTTCAAGCCCGTTTTTTTCGTTGTTTAATTTATCAAGCTTCTTTTTTTGCCTTGAAATTTCCTGTTCAATATCAATCAGCCCGATAAGCGGAACAATAATTTTTGAATTGCCGATGATAGCGCTTGCCGACTGTTTATCCGTTGAAGATACGGTATATTCAATATTTTCAACCCTTGCAAGCCGCTTTAAATATTTTTCTGTTTTCTTATAAAGGTTGATACCGCCTTCTATTTTAATATTTACTTTTGCAGTCGGGGCTATATTGAAGCCGCTTCTTATATTCCTGATACTTCTAATTGTTTCAAAAACAACTTCCATTGCTTTTGAATCTTCTTCAAATTCAAAATCTTTATTATATACAGGATAACAAGAAAGCATAATTGCGGGTTTTTCTTTAGAAATCGGCATCATTTGCCAAATTTTTTCCGTTATATGCGGCATAATAGGATGCAGTAAACGAAGAAACATATCAAGAACGTAAGATAATACCGCTTCGTTTTTTTCAATTTTTGAAAGCTCAATATACCAATCGCAGTAGCAATTCCAGAAAAAGTCATATAAAACGTTTGTAACTTCTCCTATGCGATAGCTCTCTAAATTGGTTTGAACCTCCTTTATTGCATTATTCAGTTTATTTAAAATCCATTTGTCTGCAATAGACAGTTCTTTTAAATTCAGTTTTTCTTGCTTGCCTGAAAGATTCATAATAACAAAACGTGAAGCGTTCCATATTTTGTTTGCAAAGTTGCGTCCGAATTCAAATTTTTCATCACTTAATTTTATATCCTGCCCGCCGTAGGTGCAAAGGTTTGCAAGCGTGAAGCGAACCGCATCGCACCCGTATTTTTCAATTGATAAAACAGGATCAATCGTATTTCCTTTTGATTTCGACATTTTTTGCCCTAATTCATCTCTTATAAGCCCGTGTATATATACGGTTGAAAAAGGCGGTTTTCCGGTAAACTCAAGCCCCATGGTTATCATTCGTGCAACCCAGAAGAAGATAATGTCAAACCCTGTTACCAGAGTTGTTGTAGGGTAAAACTTTTTGAAATCCTCCGTCATATCAGGAAAACCCATTGTTGACATAGGCCACAGTCCGCTTGAAAACCAGGTATCAAGTACATCCGTTTCCTGTGTGTAATTTTTCGGGTCGGGGTTTTCAAGCGCTACAACCATTTCACCGGTTTCATTGTGATAGTATGCAGGAATTTGATGCCCCCACCATAATTGTCTTGATATGCACCAATCACGGATATTTTCCATCCACATTAAATAATTTTTCTCCCAGCGCCCGGGAATAAATTGAATTGAACCGTCCTTTACTTTTTCAATGGCTGCTTTTGCAAGCGGTTCCATTTTTACAAACCACTGTTCCGATAAAAGAGGCTCAATGGTTGTGTTACACCTTTGGCACTTGCCTACATTGTGTTCATGGTCATCTGTTTTTACAAGCACCTGATGTGCTTCAAGCATTCTTATTGTGCGTTTGCGGGCTTCATCGCGATCCAAACCGTGCAGTTCGGGATGTACCTCGCCCCTTGCAATCATTTTGCCTTCTTCGTCAATTACCTTAATAAAGGGCAAATTGTGTCTTTTCCCCACTTCAAAATCGTTAGGATCATGTGCGGGTGTAATTTTTAATGCGCCCGTGCCGAAGGATTTATCAACGTAATCGTCCGCAATAATTGGAATTTCGCGCCCCATAAGAGGAAGAACGCATTTTTTTCCTATCAAATCTTTATATTTGTAATCATTCGGATTAACGGCAACCGCAACATCGCCGAACATTGTTTCGGGACGCGTTGTTGCAATTACAATTGCCCCCGGTTCATCTTTAATTGCGTATGAAATTTCCCACAAATGCCCCTGTTCGGTTTCGTATTCCGTTTCAATATCTGAAATTGCGCTCTGGCAGCGGGGACACCAGTTTACTATATAAGAACCTTTATATATCAACCCTTTATTGTATAAATCAACAAACACTTTTTTTACTGCTTTTGAACACCCTTCATCCAGAGTAAACCTTGCGCGGGAAAGGTCAAATGAAGCGCCCAGTGTTTTAAATTGACCCAAAATTCTTGATTTATGGGAATTTGCCCAATCCCAGGTAATTTTTAAAAATTCTTCTCTGCCTATGGATTTACGGTTTTTGCCTTCTTTTGCGAGTTGTTTTTCAACTACATTTTGTGTTGCAATTCCGGCATGGTCGCACCCCGGAAGCCAGAGCGCCTCATAGCCCGACATTCTTTTATAACGGGTTAATATATCTTGCAGCGTTCCGTCAAGCGCATGCCCCATATGCAAAATCCCCGTAACGTTTGGAGGCGGAATGACAATTGAATAGGGCGGCTTTTTGCTTTTATTATCTGCTTTAAAAAATTCATTATCTTCCCAAAATTTGTATATCTCTTTTTCCGTTTCGCGGGCTTCATATGTTGTTGAAAGTTCTGTCATATTTTTTCTCCTTCAAGAATGATAACACAACAAAAGACTAGCCTGTTAAGCCTATTATTTTTTTCTTAAAATTTGAGTATTTTTTAAAAA
>JAJQDG010000091.1 GCA_021202305.1 Candidatus Gastranaerophilales bacterium | reverse complement strand
GTTAGAAAGGAGTGATGGTAAGAATTTATTTTGCCCTTAAAGTATTAAGGCAAAAGACTGTTAACAAAAAAGATTTTTAAAAGCTATCAGGCTTTTTACGGAGGAAAACATCTGCTCCATAGGGCAGATGTTTTTTTATTGTACCTGTTTTATTTTTTTGTTAAAATCAAAGAAAAACGGGGAAAAAAGATGAAAACTAAAATTATATTATTTTGGGTCATTGTAGCAATTGCGCTTGCAGGAATTTTTGTAATTTACAAAAAACCAACCTCGCTCGGGCTTGATTTAGTGGGCGGCTCAAGGCTTGTGCTTGAAGCTGTTCCCTCATCGGATGTTACAAAAATCACGCCCGATGTCATGGATAGTTTGCAATATGCAATAGAAAACAGGGTTAACGCGCTCGGCGTGGGTGAAACGATTGTTCAAAAAGTAGGCGACAAACGCTTAATGGTTGAAATTCCAAATATTACTGATACTAAAAAAGCAAAAGAGTTTCTGGGTGAAACCGCCCAGCTTGAATTTAAAGAACCGGGGGCAATTACATCTGACGGCATGCAGGAATGGATTTCAACCGGCTTAACGGGTAAAGATTTAAAAAAAGCTGCTGTTTCAACATCTTCAACGGGAGAATGGATAGTTTCTCTTGAATTTAATGCAGAAGGCGCAAAAAAGTTTGCCGATTTAACAAGAAGGCTTGTAGGAAAACCCATGGCCATTTTCTTTAACGGAAAACTTTCAAGCTCTCCCAGAATTAATGAAGAAATCATAGGCGGTCATGCCCAAATTTCAGGCGGCGGCGAAGGCGGATTTGAATATACGGAAGTAAAAGATATGGTTGACCTGTTAAATGCAGGCGCGCTTCCTGTCGGGGCAAAAATCATTGAAGAAAATTCAGTAGGGCCTTCTTTAGGCGCAGACAGTATCCAAAAATCCAAATTTGCGGGCATTATAGGCATTTCGCTCGTCATGCTCTTTATGATTTGTTACTATAGAGTTCCCGGTGTTATAGCAAGTATTGCACTTTGCATCTATTCGATTATAACATTTGCAATATTTAAGCTTATTCCTGTAACTCTCACTCTTGCAGGTATTGCAGGTTTTATCCTCAGTGTCGGCATGGCGGTTGATGCGAATATACTTATATTCGAACGCACAAAAGAAGAACTTAAAACCGGCAGAAGCCTTTTTACCGCTATAAATTCAGGTTTTGACAGAGCATTTACCAGTATTTTTGATTCAAACATGTCTACAATAATTACCTGTTTAATTTTATATCTTCTTGGAACAGGCACGGTTAAAGGTTTTGCGCTTACACTTGCAATTGGTGTTTTAGTAAGCATGTTTTCGGCAATAACAATTACAAAAAATCTTATGCACCTTGTGTTCGGCACAGGAGAATTAAAGCACCCCGCACTTTTCGGGCTTAAAAAATCCGACATAAATAAATCATACACGGCAGTCGAAACGAAAAAAGAAAAAGCGAAATTTGGAGTTCTAAACTAATAGGAGTAATAAAATGGCTAATCCCGATTTAATGAAACATAAAAATATAATTGATGTTGTAAAGTATAGACCCCTGTGGCTTTTAGTAAGTGCAATAATTCTTATACCCTGCATTCTTGCCATAGGATATCTTATGTTTACTCAATCAAATCATGCGCCTGTAAAATTGGGCATTGATTATACGGGAGGCACCATTCTTCAATATTCAACTTCAAATGATGTGAGCGTTTCGGATATTGAAACTATTCGTACAAAATTAAGCGATAAGGGTTTTTTAACCCCCTCCGTGCAGCTTATAAATAATCAAAACGCATTACAGGAAAACTCTAAAGATACACCGAAGAATATTGTTTCCATTAAAACAAATTTTTTGGGCGACGCAAAAGGCGGCGATATTGAAAAAGTAAGCACTATTGTAAATGATACTTTTTCTGATTCATCGCTTATTCAAACAAATTCAATAGGGCCTTCTCTGGGTGTTGAACTTTTAAAAAATTCTCTTGTCGCTCTTTGTTTAGCATTTTTGGGAATAGTTATTTATATATCTTTCAGGTTTCAATCAGATTATGCAATAATAGCCTTTTTAACTCTTTTGCATGATTCAATTTTTGTAATCGGGTTTTTTGCAATAATGGGCATATTTTACGATTGGCATGTTGACAGCCTTTTTATAACTGCTGTTTTAACTGTAATTGGTTTTTCGGTTCATGATACTATTGTTGTTTTTGACAGGGTAAGAGAAAACAATCGTTTCCTTGCAAAAAAATATACATCAAATGAAATTATTAATGCTTCGGTTAATCAAACTCTTGCAAGAAGCTTAAATACATCGGTTACAACCCTTGTAACTCTTTTGGCGCTTTATTTCTTCGGTGGCGCTACGACAAGAGATTTTGTCCTTGCAATGATTTTGGGTATTGCAGTCGGTACGTATTCAAGCATTTTCTTTGCAAGTGTACTTCTGGCATGGGATAAAGAACATGCAAAAGCATAAATAAATTATCTGTCTAAAAATCTTGCGTGCATGATAAAATTTTTGTTTTAAAAAAATAATCGGCAGGAATATTTCTGTATAAAAATATTTAAAAACGGATATCATTAATGACAAAAATAACAAAAAAATACGATAATTTGGCGCAGTTTGTTTTTCATACAAGAGAAAAACTGGGGCTTTCCGTTTCGGGTCTTTCAAAAAAATGCAATCTTAATGAAGAAATAATTACAAATATTGAAGCAGGTTTAGAGCTTTTTTTGCCTTCCACAATAAGGCAAAAGCTGGCAAAAGGGCTCAGGGTTTCATTGAATGAAATAAAAATGTACGAAAAGGGCGAAGATTATAATTTTGTTTCTCCTCAAATATTGGAAGAATTGCGCCTGGATATTTTGTATAATTCAGAAAATAAAGCTTATACAGCATTTTGCCCCATTTGCGGTTCTAAATTAATTACAAGAATTGCAAAACTGTATGACCTTGAAGATAATCTTGTTCTGCACCCAAAGGCACGCTGTTCAAAATGCCCGTTTCAATTGCATTCTTGAACTTTAAAAAAGGAATGTTAAGGGGCAAAATACGCAAAAAAAGTGCCTCTAAATTGCATTAGAGGCACTTTTAAAGCTTTTTAGCTTTGAATTATCCTTTAATCTGGCTCATAACTTCTTCGGCAAAATTATCCTGTCTTTTTTCAAGACCTTCGCCTAAAGTATATCTGTCAAATTTAACAATTTCCATTTTGCCTTCAATTAATTGCCCTACGGTGATATCAGGGTTTTTAACAAAGGGCTGTTCAATAAGACATCTTGAAGCCATAAGCTTATTTATACGTCCTTCAACAATTTTTTCTCTAATGTTTTCGGGTTTTTTAGCTAAATCTTCTTTGCCCATTTCAATTCTTTTTTCTTCTGCTATTACATCAGATGGGATTTGTTCTCTTGAAACAAATTCAGGTGCGGAAGATGCTATGTGCAAGCAAATATCTTTTGCAATTGTTCTTATATCATCGCCGCAAGATTGACAATTTTCGCAAGAAGGAGCCTTTACTTCCAGAAGAACACCTATTTTGCCGTTATGAACATAAGTTGAAACGCAGGAATCATTATCATAGCGGACAAATCTTCTTATAGTGATTTTTTCGCCGATTTTTGCAATTTGAGCTTTGATATAATTTTCAACCGTGTTCCCGTCAGACATAACAGTTCCGTTTAATTCTTCCACATTTTTGGGATTTTTTTCAACTATAATTTTTGCAATATTATTTGCAGCTTCCTTAAAGCTTTCATTTTTTGCAACAAAATCGGTTTCGCAATTCACTTCAACCATAGCGCCTGTTTTATCTGAAATAAAGGTTGAAACAACGCCTTCTGCCGCTATTCTGCCCATTTTTTTATCTGCCGAAGCTATACCCTTTTGTCTTAAAATTTCTGCTGCTTTATCCATGTCGCCGTTTGCTTCAACCAGTGCTTTTTTAGCATCCATCATTCCGGCGCCTGTTTTATCTCTCAGGTCTTTGACCATTGAAGCTTTTATTTCCATAATTTTCTCCTTATACATTAACTTCTTCGGGGGTTTCTTCCTGTGCTGTTACTTCACTTGAAACACCGGCATCTTTTGCGTCGATTTTTTCTATTTTGCCTGAATTTGCTTTATTCTGGCGGAGTTCTTTGCCCTCTAAAACTGCATCGGCAATTTTTGACGCAACCAATTTTATACTTCTGATAGCATCATCATTGCCCGGAATTAAATAATCTATCCCGTCAGGGTCAGCATTTGTATCTGCAAGGCAAATAACGGGGATATTTAACTTGTTTGCTTCTTTAATAGCTATAAGTTCTTTGCCTTGATCAACAACAAAAATAATATCAGGCATTCCCTTCATTTCTTTTATGCCGCCAAGCGTTTTTGACAATTTAGCAAGCTGCCTGTTTAATTGAGCTACCTCTTTTTTAGGAAGTTTTGCCGTGTGGCCCGATTCAATAAAGCTTTCTAATTCTCTTAATTTGTTTACTCTTGCGCGGATTGTTTCAAAATTAGTCATCATGCCGCCAAGCCACCTTCTATTTACATAATATGCACCTGCCCTTGTTGCTTCTTGCGCAACAACATCGGTTGCCTGTTTTTTAGTACCGATAAAAAGTACATTTTTACCTTTTGCAGAATACTCGCGAACGATATTATACGCATCTTCAAGTCTTTCTGCGGTTTTTCTTAAATCAAGAATATATATGCCGTTTTTTGCCCCGAAAATATAGGGTTTCATTTTGGGGTTCCATTTTTGTGTTTGATGCCCGAAATGAACGCCTGCATCCAATAATTCTACTAAGTCAATTGCCATAGTTTTGTCCTTTCATTTTTCTAACTCAACGAAATGAATTTCTGCCCCTATGGTAAAAGGCTGGTTAAAAACCATACGAAATATTCATCCCGTAACAAAAATTTATTACAAACAATGGCGAAAATCAAGCAGCAGGTTGTTTGGCTTAAAAAATAATTATAACGCAGTGCAAGGCAGGGGTTTCAAATTGAAACAGAAAATATCAGGGTACATGGGCAGAATTTTATTTATAATTTTTATTTAAATTTTGCAAGAATCAGGTATTCATTTCCAGCATAGGAGGGTGCAATCAATCACACTCGCACTGGGGAAGCGCGTATGCTTCTCGAGCAAAATCAGCCCGGTAAAGTGAATTTTCAACCCCTGGATGAGAGAAATGCAAAGCGTATGAAGAGTATTTATTGTATTCTTTATTAGACCAAATGTGGAAATCATAGCTTGACGGAAGCCCCATAGAAACTGCTTTTTCGCTATCAAATGAACCCGACGAATACAATAATTCATTCAATTCATGAAGCTGAGAGAGCGTCGGCATATTTGATGTACCGCCAGCGGCTTCAACAGCGCCCCCCCATCTATCACAAACGGTGCTGGCATAATAAAATTTATACTTTATGCCAAGTGAATTACTATAAGATGCAGAAGTATCAGATAAACAAGAGGGCGAAAAAGCTGTGCCGAAACATACACCGCTTGGCAGCTCAATAGGGCATTTACCAAGTCTATTGGCATTGAAAAGTACAACATCTTTATTAAGGGTATTTGGTCTGCCGTTATTATTTATATCCATAACAG
>JAJQDG010000061.1:4244-5672 GCA_021202305.1 Candidatus Gastranaerophilales bacterium | reverse complement strand
CTGCTTTCACCCTTGCCGAAACACTCATCACCCTTGCCATAATAGGTGTTGTTGCTGCAATGACAATACCCAGTGTATTAAATCACTATCAAAAACAAGAAACAATTGCAAAATTAAAGAAAGCATATACAACTTTAAATCAAGTCATGCAATTATCAGAGCTTGATAACGGAAGTTATGACACCTGGCAAGATGGCTATGAAATGGGGGCAATGGCATATATTGAAACATATTTTCTTCCGTACTTTAAAGTAGCTGCAATTTGCCATAAATATAACAACTGCGGATATGAAAAATCTCAACCGTGGTACGCACTCAATGGTTCAACCGCCCAAATATCTTTTTCAGATTCTAGATACAGATATCCGTTTATAACAAATGACGGAATTTTATACTCAATTTCGGTTGCAGGCGGCAGTTCAACTAAAAGCGATAGAATATATGTAGATATAAATGCTTCAAATAAACCAAATATGGCGGGTAAAGATTTCTTTCAATTTGAAAGAGTTTCGGGAAATTTAATTCTTCCTTACGGTTATAACCTTACAGATGATAAAATAAATTCAGACTGCTCAAAAGATTCATCAGGCTGCTATTGCGCAGCTAAAATAATGAGAGATAACTGGCAGATAAAATCAGATTATCCATGGTAAATGGCGTTTACAAAAACTATTTTTGTTTATTCTCGCTAAAAGCTTTAATCCCGCATCTTAAAAGTGAAATCCCGCCCAAAAGAGCAGCGCAGAAGCCGGCAGATTTTAATAAATATTTTGGCATGCCTTTTTTGATTGCTTTTGTATTATTATCAACAAGTTTTATTGCATTTTCATAGTTCATTTTTGTACCTAAAGGCGCATGCAGACGGATATTTTTAGCGCCGTTGACGGTATAAGTATCAATTTTTTGTATGGAATCGCTTGATACTTGCCTTACTACATTTGAACTTTCAAAAGAATCTCTGGCAGATTCAATTATACTTTTTGCCTGTTTATTTTTATGCAAATCGTACAGTGTAAAGCCCGTTGCATATACAGTACCCTGTATTGCTCCGGAGAGGACATTTTTAGCAACATAAGCCGAATTGCCTTTTACTTTATTAACAGAATTATCCATTTTCACCCCATTTTTATTCATGATAAAACATGAAAAGAAAATTTATACCGCTTTTATTTTTGTACATTAAGTTTTGTAAACTAAAGTTTTAATGAGAGTCTGCGAAAAAAAATTTTAATTTTTCCGTACGTTCCTTAGAAATTTTTATATTATTAAACTTATAAAAATATGCTTGATATTTTTTTTTGTTTTTGAAACAATCATCTTAGCGGCTTGTAGTACTTGGGCATTAAGTATAAGCAATCGGTCGGCTCTTTTATTGAGCAAGCGATAGAATTATATTCCACAAGAGCGTTCGGCTCATACCCGAAACAA
>JAJQDG010000061.1:3895-4144 GCA_021202305.1 Candidatus Gastranaerophilales bacterium | reverse complement strand
GAACGCTCGAGCCAACAAACCGTGATAACTGAATAATTTAATGGCTGGGTAGCTCCTTCGTGAGCTAGCGAACGAATTATATTTCGTGAGAGCGTTCGGCTCATACCCGAAACAAGAACGCTCGAGCCAACAAACCGTGATAACTGAATAATTTAATGGCTGGGTAGCTCAGTTGGTGAGAGCGTTCGGCTCATACCCGAAAGGTCAAGAGTTCAAATCTCTTCCCAGCTATTTTTTGTTTTTTATGGC
>JAJQDG010000061.1:0-3795 GCA_021202305.1 Candidatus Gastranaerophilales bacterium | reverse complement strand
GCATTCAGCGCCACTTTCGGGTAGCTGTTATTTCATAACAGCACCTATCATAAAAAGTGACATTTAGTCACTTTTTATTCGGCAGAGTCCGAAAGGTCAAGAGTTCAAATCTCTTCCCAGCTATTTTTTGTTTTTTATGGCGCATTCAGCGCCACTTTCGGGTAGCTGTTATTTCATAACAGCACCTATCATAAAATATGTTACGGACATATTTTATTCGTACAAAGGTGCTGCACCCTGAATAATTAATGCGCAGCAGGCAGTGCAAAAAATTGGCTGTATAGAACTTTTCAAGCCTGCAAGAGCCTGAAAACGTAATAAATGTAAGGTTCAAATCCTGTTAGATAAATATTTAAAAAAAATAAAGAAAATCGGGATGACAGGACATTTTGGGCGGTGAGCCCGAAATTAAGACTTTTAAGGTTCAAATCCTGTACATGAATTTTAAAATCCGCCTGTCAAAATTTCTTTTAAAAAAATTTTGGGCGCACCTTCAACCCTTTCGGGTTTTCGGTGCAACGGCGGCATGGTACAGTTTCACACTAAATCGCAAAGCTGCACACTTTGCGGTTTAGTGTTCACACACCATGGCTTGCTTCGTAAAAACTAAGTGCGCACAAGCGCACTAAAGTTTTTACTTTGCTACGATTTCGGGATGACAGGACTTTTCAAGCGGTGAGCTTGAAAACGTATTAACGAGGTTCAAATCCTGTTGACTAAATTTAAAAAAATGAAAAAATCGGGATGACAGGATTTGAACCTGCGACCCCCTCGTCCCAAGCGAGGTGCGCTACCAAACTGCGCTACATCCCGATATATAATTTTCAAAGTTTTAGGCGCAGCTTGGCATTTTTGCTAAACGGCTCGTTCGAGCCTTTGGCTCTCAACTCGCCTGCCCCATAAAAACTTGCCACAGGCAACTTTTTATGGGCGACCCTGCTACATCCCGATATTTAAATTGTCAAGTTTCATTAAGCCCTATGCAATCGCAGCAAGTTGTTTTGCAACTTGCCCTCTCATGAAATATGTCACAGGCATATTTCATTCGTGCAGAAGTGCTACATCCCGATATAAAATTGTCTTATATCATAGCAGAAAAATTATAACACAACCGGTCTTTTTAGCAAATCAAAATTGAAATATACTGTATATTTCCACAGCAGAAAGTTGATAGACATCACTAAATATTTTTTAAACTGTTTTCAACGTCCTCGATTATATCATCAATATTTTCAAGCCCGACAGAAAAACGCACAAGCCCCGGGTTTATACCGCATGCAATTAATTGCTCATCCGTCAGCTGCCTGTGAGTTGCACTTGCAGGGTGCAGCACGCATGTTCTTATATCTGCAACATGAACCTCATTTGAAGCCATTTTTAATCCGTCCATAAACTTTACTGCCGCCTTCTTGCCGCCCTTTACAGTAAGCGAGATAACTCCGGATTGACCGTTTGGAAGATATTTTTGCGCCAGATTATAGTATTTATCGGAAAACAGCCCCGGATAGCGTACTTCATCAAATTTGCCGGTAGATACAAAATATTCTGCCATTTTTTGCGCATTTTCACAATATCTTTTCATACGTACGGCAAGAGTTTCAAGCCCCAAATTCAATAAAAAACCTGAATTTCCTGAAGGATATGCGCCGAAATCACGCATTAATTGCATTCTTGCTTTTATTATATAAGGCGCAAATGAATAATCCTTTGTATATATTGTTCCATGGTATGAATCATCAGGTTCGGTAAAATCAGGAAATTTACCGTTTGTGAAATCAAATTTACCGCTGTCGACAATGACGCCGCCGACTTGCAGCGCATGACCGTCCATATATTTTGAAGTTGAGTGAATAACAATATCTGCGCCATGTTCAATAGGGCGGCAAAGTATCGGGGTTGGAAAAGTGTTGTCTACAATAAGCGGAATTCCTGCCTTGTGTGCAGCATTTGCAAACCTTTCAATATCTAAAACCTGCAAGGAAGGATTAGTCAGAGTTTCGCCAAAAACAGCTTTGGTGTTTGGTTTAACTGCGGATAAAATTTCTTCTTGAGATGAATCAACATCAACAAAAATACATTCAATACCGAGTTTTTTTAAAGTTACCGCAAAAAGGTTTAACGTGCCGCCATATATTGATGACGATGAAATAAAGCTGTCTCCTGCATGGCACAAATTCAAAATTGACATTAATGAAGCCATTTGCCCTGAACTTGTACACATAGCTGCAACGCCATTTTCAAGGTCAGCTATTTTCTTTTCAACAACATCAACTGTTGGATTAGTAAATCTTGTATATATATGCGCCTTCGTAGGGTCATTAAATACATCGCCTATTTCGTCCGTGGAATTAAATCGATAAGTCGTACTCTGGTAAATCGGCATAACGCGCGGCGCACCGTTTTCGGGCGTGTAACCTGAATGCAGGCATTTTGTTTCATTCTTCATGTTTTTCTCCTATTTTATCTTTGCCCCGGAAGCGGTGTACTTACCGGAGTTTGTTCGCTTTTTTGACCTGCGAAAGGTTTATTTAAAACGCTTGTTTCCGCGGTTTGTTTTGGCGAAACTGTTTTCAGCATTTGCTGTTTAGAATAAGTATTTTTGTTTTGCGGGGTATTTTCTTCATCTAAAATAATCGGATCGTTCATTGAAAAACCGTCCTCTACATCATCGTCAATCAATATTGATTGAGAATCATCATCCGTTCCGGTATCAGGCAAAATTGAACCTGAATTTGCGGGCTGCGCCGAAGTTGAAAAATCGGGATAATCAAAAACAGACTCAGGATAATCGCTGAGTGCAACTTTCATGTAATTTCCCCAAACTCTTGCAGGCAGCCCCCCGCCTGTTATGCCGGGAAGTTTTGAATTATCATCGTTTCCGAGCCAAACCCCGGCAACAATATCAGGACTGTATCCAACAAACCAGGCATCACGGTAATCATCCGTTGTACCCGTTTTACCTGCAACTTCTCTGCCTACTGCCGCACCTCTGCCTGTACCTACTTCAACGACTTTTTTTAGCATAAAAGTCATTCCGGCAGCTGTATCATAGCTGATAACTTTCATTACTTTTGTAGGCATAGCTTCATAAATTACAACCCCGCGGGAATTTTCAACTCTTTCAACAGAATACGGACGCACCCTGAAACCTCCGTTTGCAAAAGCGCCGTAGGAAACAACCATATCGTAAAGTTTTACACCGTTAGAGCCTAAAGAAATTGTAAGGTCATTCTGCAACGGCGTTGTAATACCCAAATCCCTTGCTATTCCGATAACAGGTCCAATTCCGACTTTGTGTATTAAAGTCGCAGCTATTACGTTTGAAGAAACCGCAAGTGCTTTCCACAGGGGAATTTTTCCGCGGAACTTATCGCCGTAATTTCTTGGCGCCCAATTATTAAAATTAACAGGCTTGTCTTCAACAATATTATTTACATTAAACCCCTGCTGCAGTGCTGCGGCGTAAACAAACGGCTTGAAAGATGACCCCGGGGGGCGGATTGCATTTACAATTCGGTCATACTGGCTTTTTTCATAATTTTTTCCGCCTACATAAGATAAAATTTTGCCCGTAGTGGGGCTGAATGAAAAAAGCGCCATTTGGGTTTTATCCGCATTTAAACCGGAATTTGAAAGCCCCTGGGATATTGCATCATCTGCTGCATGCTGATCTTTATAATTTAAAGTGGTATATATTTTTAATCCGCCCTGTGAAATTTCTGTTTCATCAAAACCAATTTCAGCAAGTTCTCTCAGCACAAAATCAATAAAATAAGGCGCCTTATTAAAAGAATA
>JAJQDG010000227.1 GCA_021202305.1 Candidatus Gastranaerophilales bacterium | reverse complement strand
CCCTGCCATATGGATAGTAATACATATAATGACATAAAAGAGATTTTAAAATCAATTGAAAATATTGAATTTGTTGATTTTAACGGGCAAGAAGATTGCTGCGGGTTTGGCGGAGATTTTTTTACCCGCCATGGAAATACCGCAATTAAATTATCCGAACAAAAGGTGCAAAATATTTTAAATTCAGGCGCCTGCGTTGTCCTTACAAGCTGCCCCGCCTGCCTTTTAAGTTTAAAATTCGGCATAAACGCGATTAAATTTAAACAAAAAAGAAAAATTGATTTAAAGGCTCTTGATTTAGCTGAATTTCTTTCAGTACTTCAAACTTTTTAATTTAAAACAAAAACAGGAATATGCTGTACGAAAAGATACCGTAAATTTTTTAGAACTGAAACCTTAATGAACTTTTTTTTGCATTTTTTAGCATTATTTTTTTTACCTGTTCCTGTTTTTTTTGATATTCGCCTGCGGGTAAAATTTCCATACTAGAATTTAGCCCGGCCGCTTTTTTCCCATTTATACACATCCAATCAGGGTCGGGTCTTTTGGGGTTTTCTTTGTCCCATTCAATTGCATATTCCAAAACACCAAGAAAATCCTTTCCGCTCATTTCTTGTGCATGGGCTGAAGCTTTAGGGGAAATTTCAGAAAATAAGGCAAGAGAATCTTTTGCGGTTTCATCAGCACACATTAATGAATCTTGATACGAACGCATAAAGCCCAGAGTATACAAAAAAGCCGCAAAATTTTTATCCATAGGGAAAATATCTTCGGCAAACAAAGTGTAATAAATCCCCTTAAGAACAGCAACATTTTTTAAAGATTTCGTCATGAACTTATATCTGTCAATCGGTTCAAGCTTATAATAATTATTAGTGATGTCCATAACGGAATTTTTCGGGTATAAATTTTCGCTGTTTTTAGTTTCGTTTTGAGCATAAGCCGCAGTTTGAGAAAATAAACCGTAAATAAGCGCGCCATAGAATAAAAGAAATGCAGCAAAAATAAACGAATGCCTTTTCAATTCTTATCTCTCCTTAATGATATTTTGAAGGGAGTATATTTTCAAATTTAAAAATATACTGTTTTTTATCATCATCGTTTTTGGCATACCCCAATATGCGCTCTAAATCAGCTCTTAGGGCGCCTAAATCTTCATATTTTTTTAAGTTTCCGCCGCTTGCAATAGAAACGTCGCCTGTTTCTTCAGAAACAACAAGGCAGGCGCAATCAGATATTTCTGTTATACCTATTGCGGCTCTGTGTCTTGTTCCGTATCGCCAGCTCAATTTAGGGTCTTCCGTCAAAGGTAAAAGGGCGCCCGCATATAAAATTTTATCTTTGTTTAAAATAACTGCACCGTCATGAAGCGGAGTATTGGGATGAAAAATTGTCAGCAGCAATTCCTGCGACAAAATAGCATCAAGCTTTGTGCCGACGTCATTATGATTTAGCGGTTCACCTTTACTTTTTAAAACCATCAATGCCCCGATTTTATTTTTTGATAAATATTTGATTGATTCAATCAGCTCTTTTACGGTGTTAATTTCGTTAGAGGTTTTTGAATAGGTTTGTTTATTAAAAAACATATTTACAAAAAAATCGTTTTGACCGATATACCCTAAAAACCTGCGCATTTCCGGCTGAAATATTACAATAAGGCTCACCGTAATAAAAGTTACAAGCATTTTAATAAAAACGCCGATAATCTGGATATTAATTCTGATTAAAAATTCTGAAAACCCCCACATAATTAAAAGGACAAAAAGCCCTCTGACAAGACTTTCCGAGTGGGTGCCTTTTATGAATTTGCGGTATGTGAAAACTAAAACGCCCGTTAAAAAAAGTATTTCAAAAATATTAACAATCATCTGAGCATCAAAAGTTAAGCTTGTTGATTGCAGTGCAAAATCATGAAGCGGCCGCAGAAAATATTGATGAATTAAAGTTGAAAATTCCATTTTACCTTACTTTTTCACGGACTAAAACATCGTTTTGAGTTAACTGTTCATAAGTTTCCCTCTTAACTATAATATCAGATTGTGAGTTATTTACAAGTACCATTGCAGGTTTAAGAACACGATTATAATTGCTGGACATTGAATACCCGTATGCGCCTGTATTATATACGCATAAAATATCCCCGCTTTGAGGAGAATTTAGTTCAATATTTTTTATTAAAATGTCGCCTGATTCGCAAAATCTTCCCGCAACAGTAACCGTTTGGAGCGGCATATCTTCTTTATTGTTTGCAATTTCTGCACTGTACAGTGCGCCGTACATTGAAGGGCGGGGGTTATCTGCCATACCGCCGTCAACTGCAATATATTTTCTGCCGTTTGGAACCTGCTTGGAAGAACCTATAGTGTACAATGTAACACCTGCCGTGCCGACAATTGAACGCCCCGGTTCAATGTATAATGCGGGCGGTTCAATATTATATTTTTCGCAATTATCCTTGATTGAAGTTAAAATCACACCGGCAATTTTATCAACAGAAGGCGGGCAGTCATCTTCAATATAAGTAATTCCAAGTCCCCCGCCTATATTTATTTCATATAAATTCAAATTAAATGTATCATTTAAGCGTTTTAATTCTTTCATTAATACACCGATTTCATCGTAATAAACTTTTGTCTCAAAAATTTGCGAACCGATGTGCGCGTGCAGCCCGGTTATTTCAAGATTTTTGCATTCGTTTTGAATTTTTCTGACCGCCTCATCCGTTTGAGTTAAATCAAAACCGAATTTTGAATCTAAATGCCCTGTTTGTATGTATTCATGGGTATGGCATTCAATCCCCGGGGTAATACGAAGGAGAATTTTTTGTTTTTTGCCGAGTTTTTGGGCAATACTGTTTAACAGAGAAATTTCATAAAAATTGTCAACCGAAACATGCCCTATATTATTTTTAAGTGCATTTTCAATTTCATCATACGTTTTATTATTGCCGTTAAAAGCTGCGTATTTTAAATCTATGCCGGCATTAAGCAGCGTATATATTTCGCCCCCCGATACAACATCAAACCCGAAACCCTCGCTGTGAAGAATTTGTGCAATTGCACCGGTCATAAGCGCTTTTGAAGCAAACATTAAATTAACTTTTTCATAAGAAGAAAACGCGTTTTTATATTCATTTGCAATTTTCCTTAACGTAACTTCATCCATAACATATAAGGGCGTACCATAGGTTTGCGCCAGTTTAACCGTATCGCAGCCTGAAATTTCAAGGTTTCCCTTTGAATTTCTTTTTGTATTAAAAGGTTTAATATGTTGATTTACGCTTTCAGCCATAAATTTCTCCTTGATAAAATATTGTTATAATTGTAACATAAACAAAAGGGGGAGAAATATGTTTTCAAGAAATAATTTTTTAAGTTATTATAAAACGGCGATTTTTCTGATAATGGCGGTTTTGGTCATTATATTTGTAGGTAAAATTGCCGATATTGCAATAATGTTTTTCGGGGCGTTTATAGTTTCTGCCTCATTGCTTCCTGTGGTTAATAAGCTTAAAAATTTTATGCCGCGCGGGCTTGCTGTTGCTTTAGTATTATTGCTTCTGCTTGCCGGTGTACTTTTGATTTTTATTCCCTTAGGTATGCTTACAATCAATCAAAGCGCTCTTTTGATTGACAAGGCGCCCGAGCAAATTGATAAATTGTTGAATTTTCAATTAATGGGGCATTCGGTAGCTGAATTTATAGACCTTGCGGATTTTGAAAACTTCGGACAGACTATAAGCAGTTTTGCGGCAAACATATTAAATCAAGGGTTCAGTGCCGGCAAATTAATTGCAAATTCAATCACATCTATCTTGATGACTGCAATAATGATTTTTTACCTGATGCTTGATGAAGAACATATGAAAAATGCCTATCTTTCATTCTTTCCTCCTAAATTTAAGAAAAAAGCATCTGAAATACTGGAAATACTGAAATTAAAAGTAGGCGGCTATGTTTTAGCACAAATTCTTTCAATGGCGGCAGTCGGTATAATGACTTTTATCGGGCTTGCAATTGTTCATCATCCGCAAACCGCGCTTGTTTCATTTTTGGCATTTATACTGGACATTATTCCTGTTATAGGTTCATCAATTGCGGTGATTATAGGCGCAATAACTGCCCATGATGGCGGAATTGGCTATATGGTTTTGGTTTTTGTTATTATGTTAATTGCGCAATGGCTTCAAAATCAGGTTGCAAAACCCCTTCTGTTTGGTAAATTTATGGATATGCACCCGCTTTTAATTGTTGTTTCTCTTTTAATAGGGGCAAAATTTCTCGGATTTTTAGGAGTAATCTTGGGGCCTGCCTTTGCAAGTCTGGTTTGCGTTTTAGTTAATGAACTCTACATCAAGCAAATTAATTCGGATTCAAAATAATGTTAAAATCAAGAATTACGGAAATTATAGTTTTATTTTTACTGGCTTCCATGCTTATAGTTTTGGCGCTTGCTTTTAACCATTATATGTTTGTCAAACCAAATACGTACAACATTATTTTTAAAGATATTGATTCAATAGTTAAAGGCTCGCCTGTTCGTTTTATGGGGATAAATTCAGGATATGTTGCTAAATTAAGGCGAAAGGACGGATATATAATCTGCAAAATAAGAATAACAAAAAAAGGAGTTAAAATTCCAAATTTAACCCGTGCAAAAGTTGCCTTTAACGGACTCGGCGGTTCAAAATCCATAGAATTAATGCCGCCTGTTGATGAAAACAGTGATTTAAGGGGTATAGTTGCAGATGATGCGCTTAGAATAAGCGATTTAGGCGGTATGGTTCGCGCAATAACCGAAGTGTCGGTTTTTATGAACAAATTTGTACATGAGCTTGATATTAATTCTATTCATAATGCTCTAAATTCTTTTTCTAATAAAGAAATGCTGACAAAAATTGAAAATGATGTCCAATCCGCAGCAGAAAATGAAGAAATTCGTTCAAAAAACGTAAATGAAGCAGTTCAAAAGGAAAGCATTCTTATGCGTACGATAGATTATTTTAACGGAATACTAATCAATTTGCGCCAAAAAATTAACTGATTTTACAAATTTGAATTAATTTTAAAATAGACTTCCTTTAAATGTTTTTTGCTTATATGAGTATACAATTGGGTTGTTACTACGCTGGAATGCCCCAAAAGCTCCTGTACGGTGCGAAGATCGGCTCCGTTTTCAAGAAGGTGAGTTGCAAACGAGTGTCTTATTGTATGAGGAGAAATAGTTTTATTTATAATTTCACCCTGTTTTTTTATAAAAGAATAAACCCACTGTCTTGAAATTTTTTCACATTTTTCATTCAAAAAAAGATATTCGGATTTAAAATTTGAACCAAACTTTTTTTTCAAAAAAACATTTTTTTCAAATAAATATTCAATAACGGCTTTTTTTGCCTTTGAACCGAGAGGGATAAGCCTTTCTTTAGAGCCTTTTCCTATTGTTTTTACAATATTGTTTTTAATATCCACATTTTTTTCTTTTAAATTTACAAGCTCGGATACCCTTAAACCGGTTCCGTATAAAAGTTCAAAAACGGCTTTTTCTTTTTTTGATAAGTTTTTTTCAAGAAGCGTTTTAATTTCATCTATTGATAAAACTTTTGGAAGCCTTTTTGGAATTTTTGGCGAAACCAGGGACAATGCAGGGTTTGATTTTATTTGCCTGTTTGCGGACAAGTACCTGAAAAAACCCTTTATAGAGGCAATTTTTCTGGTTATAGAACTGGATTTATCCCCTTTATTTGCGAGGTAAACGGTAAATTTGTGGAAGTCGCTTCTTTTAATATTTGAAA
>JAJQDG010000231.1 GCA_021202305.1 Candidatus Gastranaerophilales bacterium | reverse complement strand
AATTATTAATAACAGGGCTTTTTCTTGCATTATTTGCAGGCGCCGTATATTCCGCCGAAACTCCCTCAAAAGGGTATATTTCAGTAAATATTGAAGCTACGGATGATTTTATGCCGACATCAGT
This sequence comes from Candidatus Gastranaerophilales bacterium, assembly GCA_021202305.1. Lineage (GTDB taxonomy): Bacteria > Cyanobacteriota > Vampirovibrionia > Gastranaerophilales > Gastranaerophilaceae > Galligastranaerophilus_A. The sequence continues at coordinate 5,740 of JAJQDG010000231.1, read as the reverse complement.
TAAAATTTCCTTTGCAATTGAAACACGTTCAAGCGACGCTAAAACAGCAGCGGATGAAAATAAAACTCTTTCAAATAAAGTTATCGCCCTTGTAAAAGAAACTTTGGACAGTTCAAAAAATGAATCCGTCAAGACAACTTCTTATAATGTAAGCCCCGAATATAATTATAAAGAGGGCAAAAAATTAATAGGCTATCTGGTTTCAAACACGCTTGAGGCTGAATTAAAGGATGTGGAAAAAACGGGCAAAGTTATCTCTGCTGCGCTTGCAGGCGGTGCAAATTCAGTAAGAAGGGTGCAATTTAATTTAGATGATACGAACGACAATTGCAACATACTTATCCAAAAAGCCGCAAAAGAAGCGCGGCTGCGTGCTGATAAAGTAGCCAATTCAATGAATACTTCAGTTACCGGAATAAAAAGTATAAGCACAAGCTGCTCATCTTCCCAAAATGCAAGCGTCAGAATGTACAGCGCAAAAAATACGGATTCTATTTCCGAAGGTGCGGAAGTTCCGATTGAAGCAGGCAAAACAAGGCTCCGCGCGTATGTAAATGCCGATTTTTATGTAAAATAATAAATAGCTGCAACAGGTGATTTGCACTAAAATTTTGTTGATTATATAATCAAAGTCAAATAATGGCAGGGAGAAGTAAAAATGGTAAATTCAGCCGTAATAGTAGGACGTGTCGGGCAGGATCCCGAAATGAAATATTTTGATTCAGGGAAAGTCAAAGTAACGTTTTCGGTTGCCGTAAACAGATGGGATTCAAGAACAAAAGAAGAAATTACGGACTGGTTTCCGGTTGAGCTTTGGGATAAGCAAGCTGAAATTGCGGGTGAATGGGTCAAGAAAGGTTCACTGGTCGGAATAGAAGGGCGTCTTTCTTCGAATAAATGGACAACACCTGACGGAGAATCTTTAGAAAGATTTATAATAAGGTGTACAAATTTAAGACTTTTAGGCTCAAAAAAAGACGAGAATTAGTATGGCTATAACGGGTTCAATCGGCATTGTTGCGGATGATTTGACGGGCGCAAACGATACTGCGCTGCAATTTTTTATGAAAGGTTCAAATGCAGAAATTATATTTGAAGCCGATATTTGTCAAAAAATTCATCAAAATATTGAAACCTGGGCGCTTACAACAGAAACAAGAAATTTAGACGCTAAAACCGCAGCAAAAACCGTTTGGGAAAATACAGTAAAAATTAAAGAGGTTCTTTCAGTTGAACGTTTTTATAAAAAAATTGATTCAACGCTGAGGGGAAATGTCGCGGTTGAGATACTTTCCATGCTTGATGCTCTTGAGTATGATGCAGCTGTTATAGCGCCCGCTTTTATTCAGGAAGGCAGAATAACAATAGGGGGCTATCAGCTGTTAAAAGGCGTTCCGATTGAAAGAACAGACGCTGCAAGAGATAGCTATGCCCCGATTTTTGATTCTTATATTCCTGATATATTAAGAAAACAAGTAAATGAAAATTTGTATGAAACTGTTGATACAATTGAATTAAAGGTAGTGGCAAAAGGTGCGCTTGCAATAACAAACAAATTAAACGAACTTATTTCAAAAGGAAAAAAACTTATTGTTGTTGACGCTGTTTGTGCGGTAGATTTGGAACAAATTGTTCTTGCGCTTGAAAAAAGCAAATATAAAATTCTGCCCGCAGGTTCTGCCGGTCTTGCAAATGCTCTAAGCAATATATGGCTGCATGAAATTGAAAGAGAATCTGTTTTAAAACAAATTCCGGCTTTGCCTAAATTAATACTTTCGGGTTCAAAAACCTCGATTACAATGGCGCAAATAAAAAAACTGTCGCTTGAAGATGATATAAATAACAGCTATTTTATTGAACTTTGTGTGGACGATATTTTACATCAAGATATTGACAGTGTTTCTAAAAGAATTGTTCAAAATTTAGGAAAAAATAATATAGTTGTTGTCCATGCAAGTAAATTGGATGATGAAATTGAAAATAACGGCGGCAGCGAAAAACTGATTGATGAAGGCATGACGCGCGAAATGCTTTCTTGTGCGATAACGGATTATCTTGCCCGAATTGCCGCTAAAACAAATGAAATGGCTGAATATATACTGATTACAATAGGGGGCGAAACTTCCTATAAATGCACAAAAGCGGTAAACTGCGGCTATCTTCAGGTAGTGGACGGGGTATTGCCTGCAATTCCTTTGTGTATGGATTCAAATGCAAAATTTGTTTTGACAAAATCGGGAAATATGGGTTCTTCAACTGCATTGATTGATATAATAAACTATTTTAAACATCATGAAAAATAAAATTGCAATTACAACGGGCGATACACTGGGCATCGGGGAAGAAGTTACAATTAAGGCATTGAACGCTTTAAAACCCGATAAGAGCCAAATTCTTATCATAGGAAAAGATTTGGGCTTAGGGTATGAAACTTATGAATTAGATTCATACGATAACGGGGCATACTGTTATAAATCCCTTGAATATGCCTCTAAGCTTGCGCGGGAAGGGTTGATAAACGGGCTTGTAACAGCACCTGTTTCAAAAGAGGCGCTTCATAAATCGGGATATTTTTTTTCGGGGCAAACCGAAATTTTAGAAAAACTGCTTTCGCAAAATAAAAATCAAAAGGCGGAAATGCTTTTTATTGCACGGGATTTAAGGGTTATGCTTTTGACAAGGCACATTCCCCTTAAAAATATTATTTTAAGCGAAGATATTATTATTGAAAAAATAGAAAGATTGAATTTCTTTTTAAAAACAAAATGCAATATTTCATCCCCTAAAATTGCAGTTTGCGGGTTAAATCCCCATGCGGGCGAAAACGGCATATTGGGCAGCGAAGAAAAAGAAATTATTCTTCCTGCAATAAAAAAATTAAATAAAAAAGGATTTCTTGTTTATGGCGCATTCAGCGCCGATGCACTTTTTGCAAAGGCGGGAAAAAAGTTTTTAAATAACGAAAAACAAGAGTTTGATGCAATTGCAGCCTGCTATCATGATCAGGCGCTTTGCCCTGTTAAAACGCTTTGTCCGGATGAAGCCGTAAATACTACAATAGGTCTTAAAATAATAAGAACTTCGCCGCCCTTTGGCACAGCCTATGATATAAAAGGCAAAAATTTGGCAAATCCCAAGGGAATGATTTGCGCAATTGAACTTATGCTAAAGTTGTCGCAGATTTCATCCGTTATATAGTGTATATTTTCTCTAAACATCTTCTTATTAAGGTAAAAAATAAATATAATTTAAACAAAAAAAGGGTAATTTTTATGTCCTCTTTTCAGATTGGTCCTTCAAATCAGCCTATGGTTACAGGCTCGCAAAATTTGGGTAAAGACGGCGGCGGCGGCGGCAACACCGGCTTTATGAACATGCGCAAAAGAAAAAGAGGCAGCCGTCAAAACGAAGAAGATGAATCCGTTTTTTTAGAAGAAATTCCTCCTGACAGTTTTGAAAAATCGGATAAGAAAAAAGATAAAAAAAATAATAAAATCCTCGGTGCAATTTCAAATTTTATAAAGGATAAAGTTCCTAAAGATCCGAATTCAAAAGATACCTTTACAAAAAATGACGACATTGAAGAAGAAACGGAAGAAAACGAGAATGAATATTCATCGTACAATGTACCTCTGAATAAACCGGTTGATCCTATTGAAGATGATGAATATGAAATTGCCGATGATGATGACTATTATAACAATGTAGATGTTTGACTTTTTCTTAATTTGAATTAAGAAAAAGTAGTATGATTAAGAAATTTTTTAGAAATATTTTGAAATGTTCTCATAAAAATGCGCTTTTGCACGGCAATGAGGGATATTGCCCTGATTGCGGAGAATATATCAGAAAATCTTACTATATTGTAAGGTGCAATTGCTGCGGCATAAAACGTGAAGCAAAGAGAAGATTTGATGAAATTATGCCTAAAGAAAAATTTTGCACAAATTGCGGCAATGCTGATTACACCGTAGAAAAGCATGAAAAATTAAGTTTTACTGATATTAATTATGCACTTGAAGTTAAAGAGCAAGCGTATAAATACGGCGAAACAGAAAAAATGGAAATATGGATAGATACTCCTCCTAAAATAAATTCAGCCCCGCCTTTAATTGCCGGTCATCCGCTTGTTTTAAAAAAAATAACCGAATAAAAAAAGGCCGCTTAAAAGCGGCTACCAGACTTGGGGAGGAGGTTTAAGCCAGGGGTTTCCCCCTGTCATATTTTATATCAGATTTTACGACAGGATTTTAAATTTTCTTTAATAAATCTTGCATTTATCGGTTAAATGTACCATTTTGCGTTATTTTCAACCTTTTATACGATTATTAAAAACTATTCTTGCGCTACACTTTGCTTTGATTAGGGAGAATTTGTATGCCAAAAAAATCAGTTAAAATAAATGTTCAAACACCGGATTTAAGAGTGGTTGAAAAACATAAAACCACATCTTATAACGATATTGACCTTTGCAATTGGAAATTGTATTCGCATATAAAAACAGGCTCTCTCTGGGAGTTTGATTCCCGTGATAAATCAAACGGACACAGTTACGATTACCATGGAAACTATATTCCGCAAATTGCAACCCAGCTTTTTGAAAGGTATACAAAAAAAAACGATATAATTTTAGATTTATTTTTTGGCTCCGGTACATCTGCCATAGAAGCTATAAACATGGAAAGGCGCTGTATCGGAGTGGAATTAAAGCAGGATATGGTAGATTATGTTTCATCTAAATTTACCAAAAAAGAACTTGTTGTAGACGTCAATATTATATGCGGCGATTCCGCATCAGATGAAACTGTTGAAAAAGTTAAGGCAAGGCTTGAAATTATGGGCAAAAAACAAGCCCAATTTGTGGTGTTACACCCTCCGTATGATGATATTATCAAGTTTTCAGATAAGAAAGAAGATTTATCAAATTGCAAGACAACGGAAGAATTTTATAATCTTTTTGAAAAAATAGCAAAAAATGCCTATAATTTGCTTGAAAAAGGGCGTTTTGCCGCGCTTATAATAGGGGATGAATACAAAAATTCGCACATCGTGCCTTTAGGATTTGAATGTATGAAAAGGATGGAAAATCAAGGCTTTGTAACAAAAGCAATTATAGTAAAAAATATAACAGGCAATGAAAAAGGCAAGGGAAAAGATGCAAATCTCTGGCGCTACCGCGCACTTGCAGGCGGCTTTAATACATTTGACCATGAATATATAATGACATTTGTTAAACAATAATAAAACTGCCGTTAATGAGACGGCAGTTTTTTTAAAAAGATAACGACAAAAAGATTATTTTGCCTGCAATTTGTTAATTGCAATGGTTAATCTTGATTTTTTTCTTGCAGCGGTATTTTTATGAAGAATACCTTTTGAAACGGCTTTGTCGCAAAGTTTATAAACACGAGATAATGCAGCATTTAATGCCTCTTTATCATCGCCCGCGCCAAGTGCCAGAGCCTTTTTCACAGCCGTTTTGATAGAAGACTTCATTGCAACATTTCTTTCTTCATTTCTTTTTGCAACAAGAACTCTTTTTTTTGCTGATTTAATATTTGCCATTTTCTTTGTTCCCTTTCTGTTTGATAAAAAATTATCTGCAGAGAGTCGGTAAGTGAGTATTTTAATTTTAGAATAAAAAATTTTATTTGCAATAAAAATTCTGTATAGAGTGTACTTTGAAAATTAAAATTTTTCTTTAGTAAACTCAATATATTTGTTGCACCCGCATATAAAT
>JAJQDG010000097.1 GCA_021202305.1 Candidatus Gastranaerophilales bacterium | reverse complement strand
CCCTTGAATGCATAAAGCGCGCGTTTGAACTTGCTGTAAATTATACAATTATATCGGGTGCCGATAATAAAAAAATATCAAATCTGCATTTTGATACAAATTTATTAATAAAGGGAAAAAGAGAAACCTTAAAAGAAAAATATCAAAAAGTTAAAGAATTTGAAGATGATAGCGCAATTACGATATCTGAAAATTCACATTCTAAGAAAAATGAAAATAAACCTCTAAAAAAACAAAAAACAAAAAAACAAATCAAAAAAACAAGCTCGAAAACAGATATTTCAAAAAATAAAAATATTTTGGAAAATAATAGAAAACTCTCCAAAAAAGAACAAAAAGAGCATTTTTTTATTAATATTATTTACTTAATTCTTGTTGTTCTAGCGCTTAGCGTTTTTCTTTTTATTTTGCCCTTTTAAATTTTGAGTTTACGGGAAAATTTTAATTTTTCTGCGCTTTCATTGTTTCATTTTCTTGAAGTTTCTTTTGCGCAATTTCCCTATTTTGCCTGATTAGCTCGCTTTTTCGCTTTGTAAATTCTTCTTCAAAAGTATCGTCCCAGCCTATTTTTTTCAAATCTTCTTTTGTAAGCGCACCGTGAATAGAATTTAAACGTCTTGAAATGTCATCGGTTTTAAATCCGTAATCTCTGAAATGACCTCTCATTTCAGGCACATCTATTGCCTTCGGGTTAAAGACATAATTTATGGCAAGTGCTATATCTGTCCTGTGAAGCCCCTGCGCGCATGCTATATAAAACCTGCCTCTATTAATTGCATCAAACATAAGAGGCATATTGTCAATTATTGTTCTATCATCTACACTGCTTGAATCTACCGGAAAATTATAATATTTAAGCCCGCAATCATTGCACATCTGGCGGTAATTTTTTGAAGTGTACCCGTCTCTTAAATCTATAACTGTTTCAATTCCTGCGTTTTTTATCGGTTTTAAAAATTTTCTGTTTCTTTTTGAAGAAAGCGACTCGCCCCTTATTCCTTCATTACAGGTGTATGCAAAATTTGGTATATTTAATTCTTCAAGTTTTTCAGCATTAAATTTATCTTTTTTGCAAATTACCGCATTTTGCGCTGCTAACGTTTTTAGCCCGGCAAATTCGTTTGACTCCGGAAGTGTTTCTTTCTTATATTTGGGGCTGTTATCGCACGCGAACGGCATTGTGTATTTATTTTTTATATCAAATGAAGGAGTAATTTGCATAAAAACAATCTTTCAGTGTCAATTTTATAAAACACGTGAATAAAATAATTGCCTATTTTATTGAACGAACTAAAGTTTTAAATCTTTTGGAAACTGCTTTTTCAAATTCTTCATAATTTGCCCAGCCCCATTTTTCAACAATTGATTTATCCTTCTTTATAAGTTCCATAATTTGTTCGATATTTTTTTTGATAGAAACTCTGGAGGCGCTTCCCTTTGAATAATAAAATTCGGGGATATTTTTTGCCTCTTTATTAAATACATAGTTTATCGCCGTGCCCAGGTCGGTTCTTGCCTGTCCGTTTGCGCAGCCCACGTAAAAATCCCCGTTGTTTATTGCAGCAAAATAATCTGCAAATCCTTCGAGGGATTCTCTTGTCCATGCAGAATCTTCTACGGGAAAATTGACATACTTCATACCGAGATCATCTAAAATATTTATAGCCTTATTACTGCATTCACCCTCCGAACGAAGGTCAACTATTGTTTCTATTCCGCTTTCTTTGATTTGCCCTAAACGAAATCTGAACCTGTGTTCATTTTTGGCACCGTATAAAGGGCATTTACCCCTTACGCCGTTATTATCAGCCATTTGTCTTAAATTTTCGCAAATATAAAAGCTTTTTCCGCTGGAACGGTTTGTTCTGGGGCGTCCCAAAGGAGAATATTTTGAATTTGAAGGCAATTGCGATGCTTTTGCCAGACTATCATCCATTTGTTTCAGCTGTAATTTATCATCTGTCAAGCAGGCGCCTGATAGTATCCTTTCGCGTATGTCCTCTCTGATTGCGGCATCTTCATAGCAGCCGTCGTATGCAAATACGTGAGTTTCGGGTTTTTTAGAGTATTCAAACGTATCCTTTTTTAGAGGAGTAAGCCCTTTTATTCCGCCTAAAAAGGACGTTTTTTTGACACTTTCTGCTTTTGTATCGCCTTTATTTATATTTAAAGAGGAAATATCCATAAAATTACTCCGTGCGCACTTAATATAATAGTATAAAGTGTTCCCGCAGACAAAAATTGCCCGTTTAACTCAGGTAAATTGTAAATAAATATTAATATATATTTAGTATATATGTTATATATATTCAAAATGTGGAACAGTATAAATGGTTAGTTCTTCTCTTTTCCACTCCTTCCTCCATTATATACGAAATTTCAGGCGGTTTTAAAGCAAGGTTGCTTATTTCCGCCTTTTTATTATAAAAATTTTCTATTTTAAGGGCATTTGTGCTAATATTTTCATATAGTTTGAAAAAGGTCAGCAAAATATGAAAACATCAGCCGAAATTAGGGAAATGTTCCTTGATTTTTTTGAAAAAAAACATAATTCAACGCGTGTAAAAAGTTCTTCCCTTGTCCCTGATAATCCCACTATATTGCTTACAACAGCGGGCATGGTACAATTTATGCCGTATTATTTAGGGCTTGAAAAACCGCCTTATAATCCGCCAAGAGCAGCAAGCTGCCAGAAATGCGCAAGAGCGGGCGGCAAAGATTCGGATATTGAAAATGTCGGCAGAACCCCCCGCCACCATACCTTTTTTGAAATGCTCGGGAATTTCAGTTTCGGTGATTATTATAAAAAGGAAGTTATTCCCTGGGCGTGGGAATTTGTTACTGATGAAAAGTATTTAGGGCTTGATAAAGACCGCCTTTGGGTTACGATTTTTGAAAACGATGACGAGGCTTTTGAAATTTGGCGTTCTGTCGGTGTGCCTGCGGATAGAATTTTAAGAAAAGGGAAAAAGGATAATTTTTGGGGTCCTCCCGGGGCTTCAGGTTCATGCGGTCCATGCAGCGAAATTCACTATGATTTGGGGGAGCATTTAAAATGCTCGGATAATTGTTCAATAGCTACATGTGAATGTAACAGGTGGGTAGAGATTTGGAATTTAGTATTTACCGAACTTTTTCAAGACGAACATGGAAATCAAAGCCCGCTTGATAAAAAAAATGTTGATACGGGAATGGGGCTTGAGCGCATTTCAATGGTGTGTCAGGGGGTTGAATCTACCTTTGATACTGACCTTTTAAAATCAATAATTGAAAAAACCGCTCAAATTTCAGGGAAAAAATATAAAGAAAATGAAAAAACGGATATTTCTCTTAGAATTGTAACCGACCATGCAAGATGTGTTTCTTTTATGATTGCTGACGGTATTTTGCCTACAAACGAAGGCAGGGGCTACGTTTTAAGAATGATTTTGCGCCGCGCGCTAAGGCACGGATATCTTCTTGGTTTAGAGCTGCCTTTTATGGCGCCTGTTATAGATAAAGTCATTGAAAATTACGGTGATGTTTATACTGAACTTGTTGAAAACAGAGACAAAATTCAAAAAGTTGTTCTTCAGGAAGAAGAACGTTTTAAACTGACGCTCCAGCGCGGGTATAACCAAATCGATGACATGCTGAAAAAACATGTTATATCGGGTGCAGATGCTTTTAAGCTGTACGATACGTACGGGTTTCCTTTTGAACTGACAAAAGAAATAGCCGAAGAGAATGGCGTTGCCGTTAATGAAGCGGAATTTAAAATTGAGATGAATAATCAAAAAGAACGCGCGCGCGCTTCTATGCAAAAAGTTGTTTTAACCGATGATTTGAGCTATACAAATAATCCTGATACAAAATTTGTCGGATACGAAGAAAATGAAACAACAGCAAAGGTTTTGGCAATTGTAGCTGACGGCAAAAATGTTGATAGCATATCCGAAAAATATGCAGATGTTATTTTAGATGTTACGCCGTTTTATGCGGAATCCGGCGGGCAAATCGGCGATTGCGGGCAAATCGGCACAAGTTTTTCCGTTGAAAAAACTTTCAAAGCGGGAAAAGTGTACGTACACAGAGGATTTGGCACAATTTCAAAAGGCGATACAGTAAGTGCAAAAATAGATACGGAAAAGCGCAGTGAAATCCGCAAACACCATTCGCTTGCGCACCTGCTTCAAGCTGCGCTGATTAAAGTTTTGGGAAATGAAGTTCGCCAGGCAGGTTCTTTTGTTGAGGCCGACAGAACAAGGTTTGATTTTTCGTTTTCGCGCGCCCTTACAAAAAATGAAATTAAACAGGTTGAAAATATAATTAATAACTGGATAAAATCATCCTTAAAGGGTGAAACAAAAGTTATGGATATAGAAAGTGCCAAAAAATCAGGCGCAACGGCGCTTTTCAATGAAAAATACGGGGATTTTGTCCGTGTAGTCAGCTTTTCAAATGGTTCAACCTGTATTTCAAAAGAACTTTGCGGCGGAACCCATGTAAATAATACTCTCGATTTGCGCCTTGCAAAAATTGTATCCGAGTCTGCCATTTCGCAAGGCGTGCGCAGAATAGAAATTTTGTGTTCTGATTCTGCACTTAACTATTTGAACGAAAAAACGGATTTTTTATGCGAACTGGCGCAAACGTACAAAATCAAGCCCGATGAATTGGGTATAAAAATTGAAAAATTAACTGATGAAATTAAAGAAAAAAATGATCAAATAACAGACCTTGAAAGTAAAATTACAAATGCCAAATTTGATACGCTTTTGTCGCGTGCAATCGATATTCAAATTAAAAATGTATCCGGAAAATTGTTTATCACACTTTTGGAAGATATTCCAAAAGGCGCGTTGCGTTTTGGAATTGAAATGCTGGCAAAACGCCTCGGGGGCGAAGCCGTTATACTTTTGTGCAGTAAAAATAAAGAAGGCGGCGCTATTCTTATTTCAAAAGTTACGGATAATTTTGTAAAAACCGGTATTTCAGCAGGCGCTCTTGTTTCGCGCGCTGCAAAAGCTATGGGCGGAAATGGCGGCGGTAAGCCCAATATGGCGCAGGGTTCGGCTAAAGATATAACAAATGCCGTAAAAATTTTATCAGAAATTGAAAATGAAATTAAAACAATGCAATAAATATGGTTTAAACCCTCTAAAATAAGCCTGTTTTACCCTAATCCGCAGAATTTAAGCCGATACGGGCTCAGGTACATTCAAATTAAGTCCTTTTAATTTCTATCCGCGGTTTTTGGATAATTCATATTACCGTTAATTCTAATAAACTCGGAACACGAGGCACCAAAGTCATCAAGATAGCAATCATCGTTTTTTTCGGAATGTAATTCGCCCTTAAAATCAATATAACCGGTGAATAAATCTCTGGCAAACTGATTTGGCGGTTGCATGCCGTTTATATCAAAATAAAGAACAACGCAGGCATTTTCGATACCCGATGTTGTCCCTGTACATCCATTTGAAATTGTTCTAAAAAATATTGTACTTCCGTCAGCTAAAATCATCCTGTAAAGATTTTGTGATATACCATAAGCAGCACGATCTTCCCCGTTTAATTTTTTATACATGGTATCATCCATACATTTATTATCCGTATCCGTGCCGCAATCGGTCATGATTTTTAGATAAGGTCTTATATAATCCGCAAATTTTTCTGCACTTGATGAAGTAGCTGCAATAGCTAAATCCCATGTATCTATAGTTCCATTTTCATATATTGCAAGTTGAATGGCGGATGAAAAAGTTGAATAAAATTTCTTTACCTTTGAAACCACCTCCTGTTCCCTGTAATGGTTTAATACGCTTGGGATTGTCATCGCCGCAACAACGCCTATTATTGCAAGGGTGATAAGGGTTTCGGCAAGGGTGAAGGCAAATATTTTTGTATGCGCGC
>JAJQDG010000044.1 GCA_021202305.1 Candidatus Gastranaerophilales bacterium | reverse complement strand
CACAAGAATCCGACACAAATGTATAATATCAGTTGGATAACGCGTTTGCTTCGGATCTTTTAATCACAACTTAAGCTTAAACTTTGAGTGTGAACTTTTTTTGTGAGGCTTGAGCTTGTTAAAAAAAATTTTAATATGCATATTTTTATATAGCGGAATTATACCTGTATTTTGTACAACAATTTCAGGAAATATTCGTCAGGATGAACAGTTAAATAATAAATGTGCAGTTATAGACTCAAATACGGAAAAGCCGGTTGAAAATGCCAGAATTTACATTCCAAATTACAATTTTCAAACAGAAACGGATAAAAACGGGCATTTTGAACTAAATGCAAATATTACGGATAAAGCTATTTTACAAATAGAAAAAGAAGGATACCGCCCTTTTTCTATAACAATAGATAAGTATATAACAGAAAAACCCTTAAAACTCGGAATAGAAAAAACAAATTCAACCGATGTATTTATAGATAAGGGCGTGTATCATTTAGGGGATGATGTTTATTCTCTTAATTCAGCTAATTGCGCGCAATTTAAAGCACGTCCCATAGGCACTTTTTATTCAAAAAAAATAACATTAAAAAAGCCCGATACAAATAAACAAGCCGTACTTGTTTTTGGAAGCGTAATGGGACTTGACACGAAGCTTGCAAAGGAACTGGGGCAAAATGCAATAGTAAGCGTTTATTCTTCCCCCTTAGAAATAATTTTCAACGGGCAAAAAATAGGTGAATTGAACATGAACGGCGATAATCAACAAATTGTAATTCCAAGTTCATTAATTAAAAATACAAACGATTTAACTATTAAAACAGGAGAAAATTTGTTTCAGTATAAGTACACGGATTACGACGATATGGAGTTTGCAAATTTAAGAATAGAATATAGAGATAAAGTTTTTTAATTAATATTTTATCTAAGTTCAACCGCAATTATTACAAGCTGCCGCTTAGATTTATTTCCCGCTTATTATAAGGAGTTTGCAAGAAAAATTAAAATTCCGTAAACTCCAAATCAAAACCAAAAAATCGGCTGTTTTTAAACAGCCGATTTTGATAATTACTAATTTCCGGAACGCACGCATTTTATAAAGCGCTGTTATCCTTGATGACTTTTTGCAGCAGCTTTAATATCTGATGAATTATCAAGGGCGGCTTCAGCTAAAGAGTTTTGTTTTTCAACTTTTTTATTATCTAAATAATGTTTTACGGAAGCCGCAACAATGCCTGCACCTGCCGCAATTACACCAACCTTGCCTGCTGATTTTAAGGTTTCTTTTGCAAGGAATTTCTTACTGAATTTGCCTGTATTTAAAACATCAGCAATGCCTGAGATTTGTTTTGCACTTAATTTATTTGAAGGTTTTGCAGTAGAAACAAATGTATCTACAGCCGCATTAACGACATCTTTGTTGCCGCCTGCAAGATTATGTGCGCTTATGCCGGCATTCTGCTGGGAAACATTTTTTAAAGCCGCTCCTATACCACCGACTATTGCACCAATTCCGCCTGCAATACCGCCTGTTTTTAAAGTGCTTTTACGCTGCTCGTCGGTTTCTGTACCCTGCAAAAGCAGCGAGCCTTTTTTGATTGATAGTCCGCCCGAAGCTAAGGCGCCCACAGGGGATTTTGCAAACTTTGTATCTTTTTCGCGTTTAACTTCGCCATCTGATTTTGTATTCGCATAAGTAATAGGGGTTGAACCTGTAATTTGTGTCATAATAAAATGTCCTTATCTATCTTCACACGTATATTAGTAAAAACATTAATAAAAAAATAATTGTCAGTAAAAAAATAAAATATTAAGTTTTGTATAAAGCAGTATAAAAATTAAGCGCCGATTTTGTTTTACCTGCATCATGCACGCGGATGATATCAACTTTGTTTTCAAAAAGATAAAAACTTGATAATGCTGTTAATAAATCAAGTTCCTCCATAAAATCGGGTGTATTTTTTACAAGAGATTTTAAAAAACGCTTTCTTGATGTTCCTGCAAGCGTTTTAACGCCAAGGGAACTAAATTCGCCTATTTTTTGTAAAAGTTTAAAATTTTGTTCAATATTTTTTGCAAATCCGAACCCGACATCAATAATTGTTCTGTCGGGTGCATTGAAAAGTTCAATTTTTCTTTGCAGTTCATCAAATATTTCATCTGTCATATTGTCATAACACGTCAAATCATCCATTGTTTCGGGAGTACCCCTTGAATGAGTTATAACGATATTTGCATTTGAATTTCTGACAACATCCGCCATTTGCAAATCATGGTTGAACCCCGAAACATCATTAATTATGTCAGCGCCGATTTCAAGCATTGATAATGCCGTTTTTGAGTTTCTGGTATCAACTGAAATTTTTATATTGTTATTAATTAATTCCTTAACAACGGGCTTTAGTCTTTTTATTTCAATATCAACAGGAATCATATGCGCATGCGGTTTTGTGGATTCGGCACCTATATCTATTATATCGGCTCCCTGCTCAATCAAAAATTTTGCATGATTTATTGCATTTTCAACATCTAAATACTTGCCTCCGTCCGAAAAAGAATTTTCTGTTACATTTAAAATACCCATAATAAGGGGAGTATATTTTTTTGTTTGGAGCAGAATTTCTTTTTCGATTAATGAAGAAACCTTATCGAGGTTAAACTGCTGATTTTTCAAAGATTTTGCGATATTTTCAAGCTGCTGTATATTGCCCGAAATTATTAAGTCTGAATTATCTATTGCATGAGTCAGCACATTTTTGTTAACAGCGGCATCTGCGCCTTTTGAAAGCGCTGTTTGCTTGATTATTGCCGCCTGAACAAAAGTTAAGCCGCAAATTTTTATCGAAAGAAACTTGTGTTTTTTTACACCGGAACTTAAATATCTTGTATCGAAACCAACATTAAATATTTCTTCTTCAACCGAGTTTTTGTTTATTGTTTTAGAATGCATTCTTGTATTTTAAAGGACGCAATATAAAAATACAACAGGAAAATTCATGGGATAAAGTTGCAGCAGCTATAGCCCCCCCGATTTTAGCGGTTTAAAAATATAAACTTATGCCTGATTTTCATCGTCTATTTTAGAAATATACAATTCTGCATAATTATTTAACATGCTTATAAAATAAGAATAGCGTTCCATTCTTAATTTTAACCAGCCAAGCATAGGGTTTGAACCTGTAATTTTTATAATTCTTGTTTGGGTAAAACATTTTTTCTTTGAATTATAGCCTTCTTCAAAGAACATTTGATATTTGCAATTAAGCTCGTCAATTAACCCTAAAAGTGTTTGCAGCCAGGCATCCTGCAATTCGTCATTTTCAATTCGATACTCAAGATACATTTATTGCTCCTTATTTGTTTGTAAATAAATTAACATTTGGCTGCATGCCGGTTTTCAGGTATAATTTTGGTATGTCGGGGAATACATTTTGTAAAGTTATATTAAGCTCAGACAAACCTGTTTTAAACTGCACCGTTGCAAAAACCTTCTTGACTAAACTGACGGGCATTATGTTCAGGCGCCAAATCCCTTATTCTGCCTTGCTTTTTACGGATTCTTTCTGGATGCATTCCTTCTTTTGTTTTGTTAATTTTCATATCGTCTTTTTAGATAAAAACTTTAATGTTATTTCGGTTTTTTATGATGTAAAACCAAACAAAATTCTTCCGCCCGTATGGGGCTCAAAATATGTAATTGAATTTTTTGATAAATCGATTATTTTTAATATCGGCGATAAATTAAAATTGGAATTTGAATGAAAAAAGATATAAATCCAAACGTTTTAAATCAGGTAAAATTAATGCCTAAACTGCCGGGGTCTTACCAGTTTTATGACAAAGAAGGCAATTGTATATACGTGGGCAAAGCAAAAAACCTTTTTAACCGTGTCAGAAGCTATTTTATTTCTAACGATTCAATAAAGGTAAATGTAATGGTGCCAAAAATTGCCAGAATTGAATGCATTGTAGTAGATAATGAAGTTGAAGCGCTTATTTTAGAATCCGAGCTTATAAAAAAATATATGCCGAGGTATAATATTCTCTTAAAGGATGACAAAAAATTTCCCTATTTTGTCATAACCGATGAAGAATATCCGCGCCTGTGCGTTATCAGAAAAGCAAACAGAAACCCCGTCAAAGGGAAATATTTCGGTCCTTACACAGATTCAAGGGCAATGCGCGCCACGCTTGAGGTAATTCAAAAAATATTTCCGCTTAAAAAATGCGTTCATCCAAAATTTAATTCGCGTCCGTGCCTTTATTACGATATGGCACAATGCACGGCACCCTGTCAAAAGCTGATAACGCCTGAAAATTACAAAAAAATACTAAAAGATGCAGAACTTTTTTTAACGGGGCGCAGGGGCGAACTTTTGAAACTTTTGAAAAATAAAATGGAAGAAGCCGCAAATAATCTGGATTTTGAACGCGCCCTGAGCTATAGAAATTCCATAGCCGATATTCAAAAAACTATGGAAAAACAAAAAATTGTTTCCGAAAAAACTTCCCTGAATAATGACTATATAGGAGTTATCAGTGAAAATAATATTTTTTGCGCCGCTGTTTTAGAAATACGGGAAGGATGTCTTGTAAACAAAAAAGATTTTGATTTTAAGGGCGTTTCAACAGAAATCAAGTCCGATTTTAAAGAAATAATAAAAGCGGTTATGCGCGAGTATTATTCCATTGTTGAAGATGAAAATATTCCATCTAAAATTATTCTTTCCGATTTGCCGGAGGATAAAAATGTGTATGAAATGTGGCTTTCAAAGAAAAAAAATAAGCCCGTTAAGATTGTTCAAGCAAAAAATGAAAAAGATAAAGAAATTTTAGAGCTTGCAAACAAAAATGCTGCTTTTAATTTAGAACAGCTGAAAATAAAAAACCTGCAAGAAATTCAAAACGATTACAATGAAGTAGGAGCATACATAAAAGAAAAACTTTCGCTTACAAAATTTCCGCATTTGGTTGAATGTTACGATATATCGCATACGCAGGGGACAAATACAACTGCTTCGCGCGTTGTATTTGAAAACGGAATTCCTAAAAAAAATTTATACAGAAAATACAAACTTAAAACTATAAAAAAGGGCGAAGTGAATGATTTTAAAAGTATGAATGAAATTTTAACCCGCCGCTTCAAACGCATTAAATCAAAGCAGGACTATACACCTGATTTAATAATTATAGACGGCGGAAAGGGGCAATTATCAAGCGCGCTTTGCGCAATGGATGCATTTGAATTGAAAATTGACATGGTATCGCTTGCAAAAAAAGAGGAGGAAGTTTTCCTTCCAAATAATTCAAAGTCTGTGATTTTTCCTCAAAATTCGGGAGCGCTTCATTTTTTTCAGCAGATAAGGGATGAAGCACACCGCTTTGCGATAACATTTCACAGGAAATTAAGAGATAAAAATATGCTTGAGTAATTTTTTTTGCAAACTCATAATGCCGAAATGCCATGAAATGACACAAATATAGATTTCCGGGATTTTTAAACCGGTGCAAATTCAAACATATCAATAAAAAGGAACCTTAATAGCTCCTTTTTATGAAATGGTACCCCCAAGCGAATTCGAATCGCTGTCTACACTCTTTAAAAAGTTTTTAAGGGCATATAAAATGCCTGAAATACTAAACCATTCAAATATTAAAATTTACCAAAAACAAGAAGAAACAAGGAGGTGAATGCAAATGAAAATGCCGGAATTTTAATATGTTATGATAAAGTTATAATGTAGTGGAAATAAAATATGTCAAATCTTAACGAAGAAACAAAAATCAATCAACTGGTTAGTGAAGCAAAATCTTTAAAAAATCAGATTTCGTCAAAAACTCAATATTTTACCGGTTTGCTTTCACAAATGAACAACTATTCATGTACAAAGGGTCATATGAGTGACTGTATCAATACATTAAATAAAAATTATCGAAGTTTGGAAGAT